>CAZSOE010000070.1:7802-8709 GCA_964608335.1 uncultured Chloracidobacterium sp. | reverse complement strand
CCCTACCGGAACGACATCCAGCAGCGCGCGGTTATCCGTATTCAGGTAAACGCCTACGGCGTGGCGGATCTGGTCGGCGGTGATTGCCAGCAGCTCGTTCAATTCGGTGTTCACGAGTTCTGGATCGCCGTCGTAGAGCGCGAACTCGGCGACGGCTTGTGCCCGCGACATTGACGACTGGCGCATGCGCACCGCGTCATTGATAAGCTGGTTCTCGATCTTCTCCATCTCCTCGGCGGTCGGGCCGTGCGCCGCCAAGTCGTGAATTTCGTTATTGATCGTTTCGCGGATCTTGCTTAGGTCCTTCTCCGGCTTTGGGATCGCACCGATGAAAATGCTCGACGGGCCGCGGCGTTCGTCCGTAAAACCGAAAAGCTGAATGACCGATTCTTCGCCCTTTACGAGCTTTTGATAGAGCCGCGAGCTATCACCGTCATAGAGCACCTTGCCGGCAAGATAGAGCGCATGAAAGTCGTGCGAGCGTCGCGGCGGTATCTTCCACCCGATCAGAAACGCCGGGAACGGTGCCAGCTTGTCTTCCCATTCGCGGTAGTTTGCTGCGACCTCGGCAGGCTCGCTCACGTCTAGCCCTGGAGGCAGGGGTTGTTCGGGGATATCGCCGAAATACCTATCGATAAGGCCTTTCGTCTCATCGCTGTCGAACGCCCCCGAAACGGCGAGCACGGCGTTATTCGGCGCGTAGTAGATCCGAAAGAACTCCTGCACATCTTCGACCGTTGCCGCGTCGAGGTGCTCCATAGAGCCGATCGTCGAATGCGCATTCGCAAAATTCCGATAGATCATCTCGCTGATGAGATCGAAGATCTGGCCGTAGGGTTGGTTGTCGTAGCGTAGCCGTTTCTCTTCCTTAACCGCATCGCGCTGATTATCGAGGTTCTCCTGCGTC
>CAZSOE010000070.1:0-7792 GCA_964608335.1 uncultured Chloracidobacterium sp. | reverse complement strand
GAGCGATCGCATCCGGTCGGATTCGAGCCACAGCGCAAGCGGAAGCTGGTCGGCCGGCAGCGTTTCGTAGTAGTTGGTCCGTTCGCTCGACGTCGTGCCGTTCATCGTGCCGCCGGCCTTCATGATGAATTGAAAATGGCCGGCCTTAGGCACGTTCTCGGAACCCTGGAACATCATGTGTTCAAAAAGGTGGGCAAAACCCGTACGACCTTCGCGCTCATTGCGCGAGCCGACGTCGTAATAGACCGCGACGGAAACGACCGGTATAGAACTATCGGGATTGAGCACAACACGGAGACCGTTGGAGAGACGGTAGTCCTCGATCTCGAGCAGGGGCAAACGAAAAGTTTCAGACATAAGTTATCTGGATGGGAGCAGCATCCGGGCGAAATGCTTATTTAAATGAGAACACGTCGGCGAGGAAAAATCAAAAAGCTGGCGGCCGTCGACACCATGCCCTGCTTTGGCTGGAAAAAGCGCGGCTTTCGATGTATAAATTATCCAAATTCACTCTTCGATCGGCGGTGCCTGAGTGCCGTTAGCCACCGCTGATAGCTTTTTCCGGACGTCTCCGATCGTGCGTCGGACGATGTCTTTCCGGACCTATGCGTCATATTGCCGCCGTGATCCTCGCCTCCCTCGCCGTTCTCGCTTCGGCCGGGCTGGCTGCGGGACAGGCCTCAAAACCGCTAAATTCCGAGGTCGAACCGTTCTCGATAGGACGCGGCACGTCATTTTCCGCCTCGACCGGAACTGCTTCGGCCGCAGAAACGTCCGAACGGTTGTCGGAGATCGCCACGGAGCTCCGCGAGGTCCAGGCGCTGATAGGGCGGCATCACATCAGCGGCGCGAGGATCAAGGCGAGCGATCTGACCCACGCCGCGATCGACGGAATGCTGCGAGCGCTCGATCCGCATTCGAGTTTTTACGATCAGGCCGAGTGGCGCGAGCTGCTCGACGAACAGCGAAGTGGCTACACCGGTATCGGCGCGACGATCTCGAACTTTTCCAGGGACGGTTCTGAAGATACGTACATCCTATCGACGTTCCCGGGCTC
Source organism: uncultured Chloracidobacterium sp. (assembly GCA_964608335.1). Classification (GTDB taxonomy): domain Bacteria; phylum Acidobacteriota; class Blastocatellia; order Pyrinomonadales; family Pyrinomonadaceae; genus OLB17. The sequence continues at coordinate 6,735 of CAZSOE010000070.1, read as the reverse complement.
GCCGGCGGCGCGTTCTCAGCTTCGCTTTGGCGACCGAATAGTAGCGATAAACGGCGAGAAGATGGACGGCAAGACGCTCGACGCCGTGCGCGATAAGATACGTGGTTCGACGGGAACGATCCTGCGACTCACGGTTGAACGTGCGGCGACAAAGGCCCTCGAAACGATCGCGATCCGTCGCGAACGCGTAGCACAGCCCTCCATACCGGACGCCTATCTTCTCCGCCCGGGCATCGGGTACATCGATCTTTCCGAAGGTTTCAATTACACGACCGCCGACGAGTTTGCCGTGGCGATGCGCGAGCTGAAACGGATCGGGATGCGTTCGCTCATTCTCGATCTTCGCGGCAACCCGGGTGGGATCGTCGACCAGGCCGTTCGCGTCGCAGAACGCTTTTTGCCGGCCGGGACCGAGATCGTATCGCAACGCGGCCGTGCAAGGGTCGACAATCGCGTTTGGCGTTCGGCGAATATTGCTGCCGAGAACATGCCGTTGGTCATCCTGGTAAATGAAGCTTCCGCTTCGGCCGCCGAGATCGTTGCGGGCGCATTTCAGGACGACGACCGTGGGTTGATCGTAGGCGAGAAAACGTTTGGCAAAGGCCTCGTGCAAAGCGTCCTCGACCTGCCCGACAATACGGGTCTGACGCTGACGACGTCGCGATATCTGACACCTTCGGGCCGGTCGATACAGCGCGATTACGCGAACGTCGATCTCTACGACTATTACAACCATCGCAACGGAACCGAAGCGGTCGTTAAGCCATACTTCGAGGCCCGCACAGTGACCGACCGAAAGGTGCTCGGGGGCGACGGTATCCAGCCCGATGAAGCCGTATCGACGCCGGAACTCACCGCGACGCAGGCCGCTCTGCTGGATCCGGTCTTCTTTTTTGCCCGCGAAACCGTTTATGGCCGCGTCGCCGGACAAGAGGTTTATCGCGCTCAACCGGGTGTCTTCGGCAGCCGGATCTTACCCGGGACATTCTCTGTGACCGAGAGCCTTCTGGCAGCCTTCAATGAATTTGCAGCAAGGTCCGGCGGGCTGACGCCTCAGCAACTCCGTGACGAGTCGAGCTTCATCAAGCTCAGACTCCGCTACAGCATCGTAATGGCCTCATACGGCATCACCTCCGCCACGCAGGTCCTGACCGAAGACGACCCACAGGTCGCAAAAGCCGTCGAAGCCCTTCCGCGGTCCGCCCAACTAGCCGAGCTGGCGCGTAAGGTGCGAACGGCGGGACGAAAATAGCTCGCCCAGTGTTCACCGGGCGAGCCCTTTTGCCTGTCGGCGGTTGGTTCTGGTTAAAAGGCCTCAGCTTACATCTGGCCTACCACTTTAGTTTCAAGGCAAACTGGATCACGCGCGCCGACTCACCGGTCTGAATGATCGTCTGCGTCGATGGCGGCGAAACCGCCTGACAGCAAGTCTGACCAAACACCGATGACTGGAAGCTGGGCGACCCAACCGACGCATCACGCGGGTTGTCAAAATTCACATGATTGAGCGCGTTGAACATCTCGGTACGAAAATCGATCTTGAACCTCTCGGTTACCGAGAACGACTTGATGATCCCGACATCGAGATTGTAATAGCCGGGCGCGACGAAAATGTTGCGTCCCGAGCCGTTCTGGCCGGGCAGTGGAACCGCAAAACCACTGTTATTCGGGAACAACACCGGTCCGGCAACGTTCGGCAGGTACTGGAGGCGAGCTCTCACGTTGGGATCTGTGACGACCGCCCTGGACTCATGCCCGCCATTCGACGTTCGGAAACCGCTTCGTACGCTGAATGGTTCACCCGACATGATCGTTTGGATCGTATTTATCGTCCAGCCGCCGACAAAATGATTGAGCCAGCCGGGAGCATCGCCCCCGAATTTTTGCCCTCGCCCGAACGGGAGTTCCCACACGGTCGTGAGATTAAACACGTGCGTGCGATCAAAATCCGACCTGCCCCATTCTTCCTTCAGGTTCCGCATATCGATCGGCGTGCGGGAATTTGTAGTTGACAAACCACCGCCCGACGATGCCCCGATCGGATCGACCGACTGATTGTCCAGAGACTTGGCCCAGGTATAGGCCGCCCCAAGCCCGAATCCTTGCGAGAACCGTCGGCGCAAAGTGAACTGTCCGGCGTGATACTTAGAGTCGCCCGCATTGTCAATATAGGTGATCACTCCGAACTGCTGATTCGGCCGAAGTCTGAAAAACAACGAGTTGTTTTCTACCCTATCTGCAAAGGCACCCAAGGCGTTGGCAGTCGCGAAGGTGGTCTGGCCCGCCGAGCCCGTCACCGTTACGCCCGGACTGATCTCATTGATCGCGGCGGTCGCATTCACGATCGACGCCGTGATACCGGTACCGGCTGCCAGCAGCGGGATCGCGGTCACCGGACTTGTACAAGTTCCGCCGGCGACCAGCGGGCCTGTACCGGCCGGCAGGCATCCATTTCGCATGTTCTGCTGCATCAACAGATACGACGGAAGGATCGCGTCACCGTTCGTCTGGTTTCGATTACCGGCGTAGTACAAATGTGTGCCCCGACGACCAACGTACGCCGCCTGCGCAACTATTCCCCACGGCAGCTCACGCTGCCAACTAAGGCTCCACTGATGAACGCTTGGCAGCTTCATATCTGGAGCAAACAGGGTGATGCCCGGTGAATTCGTGAGCAGTTGGAGTCCCGGGGTCAGGAACGAACTTGGCTTGAGCGTCGGCGGCGCGATGAATTGTGGGAACCCGCCGGCAAGTGTTTGCGTCACTGGAGCAGCCACGCAGCCGGTAGTGGTTGTTGTTGTCGGCAACGTTCCCGGAGGCGAACCGGCTGGCGGGTTGACAATGGTTGAAGAGCATAGTTGCGTCAAACCCGGAATTCGACTCGCGGCCGAAGTGACCTGAAATGTCGAGATGGGATCAAAGGCGATCCGATACCCCAATCGGATCGCGCTCTGGCCTTCGCTGCCAAAGATGCTGCGTCCCAGGCCGGATTTGTGGTCCGGCGACCAGGCGATACCGAGACTAGGTCCGATGTACTTCCATTTACTGATCTTGTACCACGTATCGGCGCGTCCAAAAGTAACCGGCCCGCTAAATACGTTCGTTGTGGGAACGAAGGTCTTGCCTCCATCGGTATAAGCAGCGGGATTGATCTCCCAGCGAGCGCCGTAGTTCAGGGTCAGGTTCGACCGGACCTTCCACTCATCCTGGAGATAGAAGTTATACTGATTGGCCTTGGTCAAACCGTTGAACAAATTCGGCGTATCGTTCGTCAAGTACGGCAGGAAAGCATCGGCGGCGAAATCTGCGACAAAAGTCTGCTGAATTCGAGAAACCTGTCCGATCAAATTAGTGATGTGATGCTGCAAGTTCGTATTGTCTGTACCGTTAATATTTGCGGCGGCCGGAAAGCTCGGAAATGCGCCGCGGAGCGTCGAACTCAGCGAGATCGTCGGCCCACCAAGGCTTCGGTCATCCTGATGGCGATAGAACCGCAGGTTCATGCCTAGACCGATCACGTGGTTTCCTTTGACTACTGTCAGATTGTCAATGAACTGCGGCGTAAATATTTCACGCTGAGTCTTGGCGGTATTGATATACGGCTCGCTGATCAGGGTGTAATCGACTGACGACACGTTGGGAAACGCCGGATTCGCCGTACCTTGTGTAAACAGGAAATTGAACTTCGAGTAGCCGAAACGAAAATCGTTGGTTATATACGGTGAGATGTTTCGCTTCCAGCCGGCAACGAAATTAGAGGTCTTTCTGTAAACTTCCCCAAGCGGCGGGAAGCCCGGGAATATCTGGGGCCTGCCGTTCAACGGATCGCCTTTCAGCGTATTGTAATCCGAATACAGATACCGGCCGAAAATGCTGTTACTCGAGTTGAAATTATGATCGATCCGGACCTGATATGCCGGGCCACGGATCGCCGTGGGCGGATTCCACAGGTAGCCCGCGGTATTGAGGCCGTCACCAAAACCGAATGAGTTTGGTGTGGGCAATGTATTAAGGTACGACGCAACGGACGTATCGATAACAACGCCCGCCGGCAAACTGCCGGGAACGCTGTACGTTCGCACACAGCGAATGGACGTAGGGGTCGCGCATAGGGCAACGCCCAGATCGGCCCTCAGTGCACCGGTCGCCGAGTTAACCAGCAATGGCGAGTTTCGCACGATCGTCACGCCGTTAATAACAAGTGGATTTGCCGAATCCGGCACCCAGTAACGGAAGATCCCAGACCGCGCCGTCGCAGTGTAAACCGTCGGCACACCGAACGTTTGGTCGATGGGCTGGCTGAAATCAACTCGGTTCTGTTGCCAACTGCCGAAGAAGAATGTCTTGTTCTTGATAATGCGGCCGCCGGCCTCGACGCCGAACTGCAGGAGATCGGTATCGCGCTTTGGCTGCCTGAGCGCGTTTGCAAACCATTCCGTCGAATTGAGTTTGTCATTACGATAGTATGCGAACGCAGTTCCCCGAAACGTGTTCGTTCCGGCTTTTGTCGAGAGCCCGATCGAGGCTCCGCTGTTGCGGCCTTCTTCGGCCGTGGCATTGTTCGTGGTGACCTTGAACTCCTGCACATTATCGGGATTCAAACGATACAGGTTGGAGACCGGGTTCGGTACGGAGGATTCGTTGGCGTCGATGCCGTCGATCGTCACGTTGTACGCACGGTCACGCGCACCGTTAATGTGCACGCCGGAACCGGCCCCGCCAAACGAACGCTGGACAACGCCCGGTTCAAGCAGCACGAGTGTTAAAGGATTGCGACCATTCAGCGGCAGGGTTTCGATCGTGCGCTGGTCTATAACGTTACCGATCGTCGCCGTGTTTGGCTGTACGGTTATTCCTTCGGCCTGCACGGTAACAACCTCTGCGACGTTGCCCGCTTCAAGAAGAATGTCGACGTTCAGCGGCGTATTGACCTCGACCACGTTGTTCGTCCGAACATTTTTCTTGAATCCTGTCTGCTCAACCGTGATCGTGTATCGACCCGGAAAGATCGAGGCAAACGTATAAAGTCCGCCCGATGTCGTGACCTGAGTTATCGAGACGCCTGTGGCCTCGTTCGTCAACGTCACCTTGGCTCCTTCGATCGCAGCCCCGTTAGAGTCCGCAACGACACCGGTAAGTCGGGACGTCCCTTCCTGTGCCGTCACCAAAAGTGACAACGAAAGCAGGAACACCGTTGTAACGAGAGAATTTAAAAAACGCGCGTAGGTCATCTTCGTTCCTCCTCAAGACCGATTTTAATAAGAATGCCTGATGAATACTGGCACCGTTGCTGGATTTATTGATGCATCTTAGCGCACCCTTAGCCAAATCCCTAGCCGCAAATCGCCACCGATGGTTGACCTAGAGGATGTCCCGACGGCTCGAAACCATCCAGGGGTCTTGCCAATTGCCCGATTCGGCAGATCAACCGCGCTCTGAGTACACACCCTGTACCTCCCGCGATGTACAGTCATCATCACAAAACGTGATGATTAAGTGTAAATCGTATTGGAAAACGTTATGCATAGTACCATAAGGTTCTCCGGACATTAAACCCGCGGGCTACCAAAATCCGACATTCTTTATCGTGTCTTTAGCGCGAGAAATTGACCATAACGCCGGCGGCCCCGACGGCCCAGCCGTATTTCTTGTCCATGAATAGGCCGAAGAGGCGTTCGCGGGTGCCGCTTTCCTGGCGGACCCAGTTTTTGCCGCGGTCGGTCGAGCGGAGGATAACGCCGCCGTGGCCGACGATCCAGCCTTCTTTATCGTCGGCAAAATCGACGCGCATAAGCGTGTCTTTGAAATTTGTGCTCACTCGTTCCCACGTCGCACCGCCGTTTTCGGTCCTTAGTATCGTGCCGCCCTGCCCGACGATATATCCGTCGTTGTCATTGCGAAAATCGACGTTAAAGAGCGAGACTCGGGTGCCCGAGTCCTGTTTCCGCCAGGTCTTGCCCTCGTCGGTCGTCGAAAAAATGACACCTTCATCGCCGACAACCCAGCCGTGCGAATTGCCGTTGAAATCAACGTGAAAAAGCTCGGTCTTGGTCGGCACCGTGATACGTCGCCACGTGTCGCCGCCGTCTTCGGTCCGCATCAACAGAGAATCGACCACGACGTCTTCATCCCCGCTACGCCGAAGGACCGACCCGACAACATAACCGCGCTTCGTATCCGAAAAGCGAATGCTCAAGAACTCCGGCCTGCCCGCGCCAAAGTCTCCGGCGCGATAGATCCTTATCTCCTGCCAAGTGCGTCCGGCGTCCCGGGTCACGAACATCGTGCGACCGGCGACAAGGTACCCGTTCTTCTCGTTGCGAAAGTAGATCTCGTTTATGTCTTCGGTCGTGTTGAGGCGGTGTGTGACCCACGTTTGGCCACGGTCCGCGGTCGAGGCGAGAAAGCCATTATCCCCCGCGATCCAGCCTTTTTCAGACGACGTAAAGAAGACAGCGACAAGGTCGCCCTTGATCTCGGTGCGTTTGAGCACCCAACCTTGAGCACTTGCTGCGCTTGTGCCAAACGCGAGCAGCAGCGACAATAATACGATCTTCAAACTTCGAACAGCCTCCAAACTGATTTCACTTTCGTTAAGGATAATGTTTTGCGGGCCGAAAATCACGCGCCGCCGTCCGGACGGCGCAAAAAAGAGCGGCGACCGATATCAGGTCGCCGCCCAAGTCGAAAAAACATACCGATCACTTGGTTACCTTGATCACCCTGCCTTTCCAG
>CAZSOE010000069.1:0-8782 GCA_964608335.1 uncultured Chloracidobacterium sp. | reverse complement strand
CGAGACGGCTGCCGCACGAGCAAACCTTGACGACTTGACGCCGCGGCAGATCGTGGCGGAACTGGATAAGTATGTCGTCGGCCAGTCGGCGGCAAAGCGGGCGGTGGCCGTGGCGTTGAGAAACAGGATACGGCGTCAGAAACTTCCCGCGGAGATGGCCGAAGACGTTCTGCCGAAGAACATCCTGATGATCGGTCCGACCGGCGTCGGCAAGACCGAGATCGCACGACGTTTGGCGAGATTAGCGAATTCCCCGTTCATAAAGATCGAGGCGTCAAAATTTACCGAGGTCGGATATGTCGGCCGCGATGTCGAATCGATGGTGCGCGAGCTGGCGGATGTCGCTGTCGAGATGGCGCGGCAATCGGCCTTTGACGATGTTCTGCCCCGGGCGGAACAAAATGTCGAGGAACGCCTTCTGGACCTTCTTTTGCCGGCTCCGGCATTCGAACATACGGGCAACGGAGAGGAATCGGCGGAAAGTTCGCACCTCAGAACGCGCGAGAAGCTGCGCGATCAGCTTCGCCGCGGCGACCTTGACGATCGGCTCGTCGATATCGAAACGCAGGACCGCTCGACCGCGACGATCGATTTTATCGGCGGCCAGGGAATGGAAGAGATGGGCGTGAATCTGCGCGATATGTTCGGCAATATGTTCCCGTCGAAAACTGTCCGTAAAAAGCTGACGATCGGCGAGGCGCGGAAAGTTTTGCTGCGTGACGAGCAGGAAAACCTGGTCGATGGCGAACAGATCACGCGGCAGGCGCTCGATAAATGCGAGACCTCGGGCATTATCTTTTTGGACGAATTGGACAAGATCGCCGGGCGCGAGTCGGGTACGGGACCGGAAGTTTCGCGCGAAGGCGTTCAGCGCGACCTGCTGCCGATCGTCGAGGGGACGACCGTCAATACGAAATACGGAATGGTCTCGACCGACCACATCCTGTTCATCGCCGCGGGAGCGTTTCACGTTGCAAAACCCTCGGACCTGATACCCGAGCTTCAGGGTCGCTTTCCCATTCGCGTCGAGCTCGAAGCACTGACGGTCGAAGACCTAAAACGCATCCTGGTCCAGCCCAAGAATTCGCTCATCAAACAATATCAGGCGCTGCTCGGTACCGAGGGCATCGATCTGATCTTTACCGAAGACGCGATCGACCGGCTGGCCGAGATGACGGCCGAGATCAACCGGACGACGGAAAATATCGGTGCACGCCGGCTGCATACGCTGGTCGAGAAACTGCTCGAGGATATTAGCTTTGCCGGAAGCGAGCTCGAAGAAAAGACGCAGCGTATCGATGCCGAATATGTCGATGAACACCTGAGCGAGCTGATCGAGGACCGCGACCTTCGGCAATACATACTTTAGCCACAGAGGACACATAGAACACCGAGGAGAAACTCAAGAGATCAAGACGAACTTCAAACAAGCGCCCTCTGTTGTGAGAAACACGTTTTTCGTGTTTTTCGTTTGTTTTGTGGGTATTTCGCCTCTAGCCTGCGGAAAGCGCGGGGCGCCGGTGCCGCCACGCGAGCGCGTGCTGCAACGGGTTGACGTTTCGGGCTTTCAACGTGGTAATCAAGTCGTGCTTTTGTGGAAAATGCCGGCCCGAAATGCGCCTGGCGGCAACGTCCAGCATATCGCCCGCGCCGACATCTATCGGCTCGCCGAGCCGCTGACCTCGCCGCAGCAGCTCTCGGAAGAAGAATTCTCAAATCGCAGCAGCCTGATCGCCACCATGCCGCTCACCGATGCGGATTTCGGCGCTAGGACGATCACTTACCGCGACACGCTGCAGTACGCGTCGCAGCCCGCACGGCTTCGCTATGCCGTCCGGTTTGTGAACGCGAGCGGGCAGAAAGCCGCATTTTCGAACATTTTGCTCGTCGAACCCGCCGGAAAGATCGCCGAGAAGCCGACTTCCCTCTCGGCAGAAGCCACGCAGGACGCCATCCGCCTAAGATGGCAGGCCCCGACAGCGAATGTAGACGGTTCTACGCCCGCGAGTTTGATCGGATATTTCGTTTATCGATCGGTGTCAGAGAAAGAACCGGCGACGCGGCTCAACGATACGCCGGTGACCGGGACGGAGTTTGCGGACGAGTTTTTTGAATTTCAGAAGGATTATTTTTACTTTGTGCGTGCGGTGTCGGCCGGCCTGCAGACCGAACCGGTCGAAAGCACCGAATCGAATATCGTCAAGTTCCGTGCGGAGGATACGTTCGCACCGAGTGCGCCGACCGCCATTACTCTCGCCGCCGCGCCGGGGATGATCTCGATCTTCTTCCCCGTAAATCCCGAGAATGACATCGCGGGCTATAAGATCTATCGGTCGACCGACAGGGACGTTCCGCTCGACCGGTGGACGGCGCTCACTCCCGACCTCATCAAAACAACGACTTTCCAGGACACGCGCGTCGAATCGGGCAAGACCTATTTCTACTACGTAACGGCGACCGACAGATTTGGGAACGTGAGTCCGGCTTCGGAAATAGTCTCGGAGACGGCCCCCTGAGCCGGGCACCGATCTTTTCCGAAGCTACTTGACCGGTACGGGAACAACGGGCGTCGTAGGATCTGGAAAGGGCCTGTTCAATACCTGGGCCAGGTAATCGTCGACCTTTGAGACGTCGCCATCATATCGAAAGCCGAATAGCTCCCTCAGTTTCTTGAGGAGACCATCCTTGTATGTCTGCGCCGCTTTAGGGTTGACGGACGCGACCCTGTAGGCCCTCGCATACGCATCGATGGCCCGGTCCGCCGACCCGCGCTGCAAGGCCTGGATCGCCAGAGTCTCGCTGTCCTCTTTGTCCCCGTTGACCTTCCGCCTTTCCTCGTATGATGTGTTAAGCCTGATCACCTCATCGATGTGCCAGGCTCCGATCATGCGATAGGCCTCGGAAAAACCTCGCGTTTCACAACCTACCTGCGTGGCCTTGTACAGAAACGGAAGAGCCTCCCTGGACTGCTTCTGACGGTTGTACATGATGAAGCCGATGGTGTAGTTCATCCAACCCGTCGCATTGACCTTTCCATCCGGACAGTCTTTCGTCTTGTATTCGGCGTAGTAACCGTACTTGTCCTCATTCCCCGACTTTCCGCCGTCGCTGATCTTCTGGAGGGCCATCTTGGCATAAAGCAATGCGTCGGCGTTGTACTTGTCCACCGGCGGATCGGCCGAGGCCTTATCGTATCCGATGGACGCGATGTCGAGGATGAGATCAAGCGAATATGGACGGTTGATACTTATGAGGTCCTTCGCGCTCGAGATGATGCCGTCCGCGTTGTTTGCCTTCAGCTCGGCGTTGAAGCGAGCCTCCATATCCGCTATTTTCCTTTGGGCGATCCTCTCTTCGAGTCGCGGGATCTGGGCTGCGACATACGCCTTAACCTCATCCTGACCCGTAAGTGCTTTGCATTTTTCCTGAAACTCTCGGCCGATCCTGATCGCGGCGGTCCATTCGGCCACGCCGGGACCAGTTCGTGCTTTCAGAAAGTTCTGATATATCTGCTGACACTCTTCAAGACTCGCCTGGGCAAGGACCTTGGTACCTGACACGCAATGGAGGGCAATAAGCAGAAGCGCGGGCAGCGCGACACTCGATAGTCTTTTCACGTCCGGAAGACCTCCCAACAAGGCCAAGTGTATCAGATTCCATCATCGTCGCTTGCAAGACAGCCGACAGGGTAATGTACCCTAGACATCGAGATGAAGATCGAAGCTGACCTATCGCCGTCCAAGATCGTATGCGTTGGGCGAAACTATGCTGATCACGCGGCCGAGCTCGGGAACGAAGTGCCGAAAGATCCGCTTCTTTTCCTTAAGGCACCGTCGGCCGTGATCTTTGACGGCGACAAGATCGTATTGCCGCCGTTCAGCCGACAGGTCGAGCATGAAGGCGAGCTGGCGATCGTTATCGGGCGAAAATGCGCGCGGCTCGACGAGGACGAGGATGCGTTCGCTTTTGTTCGCGGCTACACCTGTGTCAATGATGTAACGGCCCGCGACCTGCAGAAGAGCGACGGCCAGTTCGCCCGGGCAAAATCGTTCGATACGTTCTGTCCGATCGGCCCGGTCGTCGAGACCGAACTGGACACGACCGATCTGCGTGTCGTAACCCGCGTCAACGGCGAAGTTAGGCAGGAGGGGCGAACTTCCCAAATGGTTTTCGGCGTCGAGTTTTTGATACGATATATCTCAAACATGATGACCCTTTTACCCGGTGACGTCATCGCGACGGGAACTCCTTCCGGCGTTGGAGCGCTAAACGTCGGCGACATATGCGAGGTCGAGATAGAAGGGATCGGCACTCTGAAAAACAGCGTCGTCAATGCATAGTGCACAATGCACAATGCACATTTAGAGACACATTCTGCATTGTGAATTATGAAATTCTTTATTGATACGGCGAACCTGGACGAGATCCGCGAGTGTAATGAACTCGGGCTGATCGATGGTGTGACGACGAACCCGAGCCTGGTCGCGAAAGAAGGCAACGTTGACTTTAAGGAACATCTCGCGAAGATCTGCGAGATCGTCAAGGGTGACGTTTCGGCCGAGGTAACGGCGCTCGACACCGAGGGGATGCTGCGTGAGGGGCGAGATTACGCAAAGGTCGCCGACAATGTCGTTATTAAATGCCCGCTGACGCTCGATGGCCTAAAAGCCACCCGCGCGTTTCGCGCCGAAGGGACAAAGGTCAACGTAACGCTATGTTTCTCGGCCGCGCAGGCCCTGTTGGCGGCGAAGGCCGGCGCGACCTATATCTCGCCCTTTATTGGACGCCTTGACGATATCGCGACGGATGGAATGCAGCTGATCCGCGATATTGTCCAGATCTACGACAACTACGGCTTCGCGACCGAGGTGTTAGCGGCCTCGATCCGCCACCCGATGCACATCGTCGACTGCGCCCTGGCGGGCGCCGACGTGGCAACGATCCCCTTCAAAGTGATCCAACAACTTGTCAAACACCCGTTGACTGACAAAGGACTCGACGGCTTCCTCTCCGATTGGAAAAAGAGCGGCCGCACGTAGTCAGAACCGCCTGCGTGAGCGGGCGGCCAGTCTGATTGGCATTCAAGAAGATCGATCCGGCGTGTATCGTCAGAAACTGGCCGCCCGCTTACGCAGGCGGTTCTGACAAGAGGCGTTTGAGTTGGCTATGGAGGCCGGCGGCGTTCGGGTCGCGTTGGATCGCGAACTGATATTTGGCCCGGAAGTAGTCGTCGGGGTCCTGCATTTCGACGAGTTCGCGAACCTTTTTGAGGTTCGCTTCCACCATTTCATCCTTAATGTTCTCCTTTAAGTCGAACATTTCATCTATCTCGACAATAAGCATCGAGAACTTCCGAAGCCACGCGAAATCGTCGTCCTCGAGCAGCAGATTGAGGAAGTCGGCGGACGCAAGTTTGCCGTGGATACCCTCGTGCATATCGCGCTCGATATCGAGCATCGCCTTATGCAGCTTCAGCAGGAGATCGCGGCTTTGCTTGAGCGTGTCGGCGGCGGTCATAAATTCAGTTTAGCCTACTTCCGAAATTATCAGTACCGTGCTAATTTTTGATTATTAGCGTGCTAAGCATAGTTACTTAGCCTGCTAACCATTATTACTTAGCCTGCTAAGAAAGTTTAATTAGCCTGCAATGTGTTTACTTAAAAGGACTTAAGTGAGCGAGATCCGGTTCGAAGAGACTGTAAGCTACCTGCTCGCCCGCGTGGCGACGGCCTTTCGAACGTCCCTTGAACGCCGCATGGGTGAGATCGGGCTGCACGGCGGCCAGGTCTTCGTGCTGCTCGAGCTCTGGAAAACCGACGGCCTCAGGCAGGTCGACCTTGCCTCGCGGCTGAACCTCGCCGCCCCGACCGTAAACAAGATGATCAAGGGCCTTATCGAGATCGACCTCGTAAGCCGCTCCAGGCTCGACGACGATGCCCGGTCGACCCGCATTTACCTGACGCCGGCCGGCCGGGCGATGCGAGAGCAGGTCGAGGCGCAATGGCTGGAGCTTGAGGAAACCTGCCTGTCCGGTCTGACCGAAGCGGAACGGCTTGTGATGTTTGAACTTTTGAGCAAACTGAGAACGCAATATACTGGACGCAGGGACGAAGAAGAAGGCGATGAAGCGTAGGTCCTGAAGACCAGGGAGGTGGAAAATGAAAGTACTTTTAGCCACTGATGGAACAAAACACGCGGATGCCGCCGCGGAGATGGTCGCAAAATTGCGGCTCGGAAAGGACGACGAGGTCCATGTTGTCAGTTCAGTAGACGTTGCGGTGCCGTTGGCGATCGATATTTATGGCGGTTATCTGCCGGACACGACGGAGATCGAGAAGGCGGGACGCGAGAATGCAGCTAAGGTAGTCGAGGGTACGGCCGAAAAGGTGCAAAAGCTGCTTGGGCCCGACGGCCCCAAGGTGACCCACGAGGTCCTGTTTGGCTCACCCGGAAGCCGGGTCGTTGAGACGGCCGAAGCTATGAAGGCGGACGTGATCGTGCTCGGGTCGCATGGTTATAAGAGTTGGGAACGGCTGCTGCTCGGCAGCGTCTCATCGTCCGTTGTGCACCACGCGCCGTGTTCGGTGCTCGTGGTCCGTACGGATGCTGAATAATTCGACCGCCGGCCCGGGCCGCGAGATCACGGTCAATTCGCGCAAATATGACGGCCGTGTCAGGCGCTCGTGGACGGGTGGCCTGGTCAGCGAGGCGGACGGGTATATTGTCCTCGTCGGCCGCTTCGACCGGGATGTCGAGCACAGCGATCTCGGTCTGATCCGCGAAGGCACCGTGTCAATCGAGCACTTCTGGCTCGACCGGTGGTTTAACGTTTTTCGCTTTCACGAGCCGGACGGCGCGTTAAAAAGCCATTATTGCAACATAACGATGCCGCCGAAGTTCGACGGTCAGGTGATCGATTACGTCGACCTCGACATCGATGTGATCGTATGGCCCGATAAAACGCGCGACGTGCTGGATCTGGACGATTTCGAACGCAATTCGGTGAAATTCGCCTACCCGGACGACGTTCGGGCTTCCGCGCTGGCCGCCCTCGACGAGTTGACCGCCGAGATCGATAGCGATAGATTGCCGTGACCGGACCGAGGTTTCGCAACCTTTGCTGGGGTTGGTTCGTGTGAGCCTCGTAAAGTTCCTTTTAATTCACCTGGAGGTCTTAAATGGGAAAGAACCTTTTCCTCGCCGTGATCCTTGCGTTTGGTTCGCTCGCTGCCCTGGGACAGAATCCGCCCGAGGCTGCTTCGGACCCGATGGCGAATATCGCGGTCGAATTGACGCGCGTCAGGTCGGCCGTGACGGCGCTGAGCAGGAGCATGCTCGATTTCGTCTCAAAGTTCGAAAAAGTCGGCGGCGTTACGATAAACGAGAAACAGCAGAAGCTGATCGTCGCCATGGAAGTGCTGCAGAAGGCCGAAGCGCGGCTCGCAACATTGCAGCAGGCACAGGTGCTTCAGGTTGAGAAGCTGAATGAAACGAGGGCGAAGCTCGCGCAGAACGAGATCGATTCGCGGCCGCGGAATATCGATCGCAGCTTTGCGATGGAAGGCACGACCGAGCTTGTCGAGCTGCGCGAGAACAAGATAGCGAAACTTCAGGCGGAACGGGTAAACCTGACACTGCTGGCGCGGCAGCTCGAATCGAACCTGGCCGAGACCAATGAGGCGGTGCGCGAGGCGCAGCTAATGGTCAACCGCCTGCGTAAGTTGTACCTTCCGCAGGTCGAGCGAGAACTTTTGGAACAGTAAAGGTTCTATCGCGGTTGGATCCGAAGCATGTAACTGCAGACGTTAAGCGGAATGCCCGGCGTGACGGTGATCCGCTGGCCCGAGGGCAGCTCGTAATTGTTGACGAGCGTCGGATTCTTTCCTTCGTTGACGGCCCAGAAATTTCCGCTTCCGTCTGTGCCGAGTGTCAGATGCCGACGGCTCACCTCGACGTCGCCGGAGAGCGGGATGTCGACCGGCTTTGACCTCGAACCGCGCCCGACGACGATCTCCTTTTGATAGATCGGAACAACGTTCTGCCTGACGCCGCCGCGCCAGATCTCGAGCTTGTAAAGCTCGATGAGTCGCGATTTTACGTGCGTCATTTCCTCGCCTTCTTCCGAGGGAATGGGCACGGCCTGTTCGATCTTCGCGTTCGGATATGTCGGCGGAAGCACCGCGGCGTCGAGGCGCCCCGAACGCGCGGTCGGCGACCTGAAGTTCGGATCAGTGACGGTCGCGACGGTGCTAAGGGGCGCGACGGCCGGCGTCGGTGCGGGCGCAGGCGGCTTTACGCGCGGAAGCACGCCGGTCTTGTTCGCGCTCGCGTCCTCCCAACTGTGCTGCACTCGCACGCTTCCCTTTTCGAGCGTTCCGTCGACGCGGAGTTCGATGACGAAGGACTTGGTTTCGAGTTTTTTCTTACCGGCGAGTTCTTTAGCGCGCTCGGCAAGGATGTGATAGAGGCCCTGCTCCAGGCCGCGGCGCTTTACACCCTGCCATTCTTTGTCGTCCTCGGCGCTCAGGAAAATAATGTACTCGCTCGGAATGATCGTTGTGCCTTGCGGCAGCGGGACCATCTCGCTCTGCATAACACTTTCGACATCGCGAGCGATCTTGACGATAAACTCCTCGGCCTTGCTGCGCGGCTTGACCTGAGCGTCGCGTGCCGCTTCCTCGAGCACTGTTTCGGCCGAGTCGCCGTCGATCCATTTTCGGACCTTATCGAGAATATTCGAACCTTTCTTCACTTATCAGTTCCTATTTAGGTCGAGATACTT
>CAZSOE010000068.1:7212-8816 GCA_964608335.1 uncultured Chloracidobacterium sp. | reverse complement strand
GTGCGGGTTCGAATCCTGCTACCCCTGCCATCGACTGAGTCGGGAGTTTGGAGTTCAGAGTGAAGATATGGCCGAAGCTGTAGAAAAACAGAGAGAAGGGATCGGGGAGTTTGTTAAGAAAACTCGCGCCGAGTTGGACAAGACGTCCTTTCCTTCGTCGAACGACGTCAAGAACACTACGATCATCGTCGTTATCAGCGTGATCTTTTTCGGGCTGTATCTCTTTGCCATCGATTGGATCTGGGTCTTCCTTATCGACAAGGACAGCGGGCTACTGCCCTGGCTGATCAACAAGATCGCAGGAGCGTGAAGGTAAGCGAAATGAAGCAGTGGTACTTCATCCACACCTACTCGGGACACGAGAACAAGGTGGTCGAGAGCCTGAACGCGCGGGTCCGCGACATGGAGCTGGCCGACCAGATAACCGGCGTTCTTCTGCCAAAGGAGAAGGTCGTCGAGATGCGGGGCAATAAGGAATACGTCTCGGAACGGATGTTCTACCCGGGATACGTGCTTGTCGAGATCGATTGTGACGAGAAGGGGAAGATCCCTGACAATGTATTTCACGTGATCAAATCGACGCCGAAGGTGACCGGTTTCCTCGGTGGAAAGCAGCCGACGCCGCTGAGCCAAGCCGAGGTCGACCAGATCGTGCACAATATCGAGGTCGCGACCGAAAAGCCGAAACCGAAATTCACCTATCAGGTCGGCGAGGTTGTTCGTATCAAGTCCGGCCCGTTCGCCAGCTTTACCGGCAAGGTCGAGGAGGTCAACGAGGATAAAGCGATCCTAAAAGTGTCGATCACTATCTTCGGCCGCTCGACGCCGTATGAATTGAGTTTTCTCGAGGTCGAGAAAGTGACCTTCGCGGAAGAGGAGTGAGTAGTGAATGATGAATGGTGAATGGTGAATGGTGAATTTTAACTCGCACTTTATTCACCGATCACCATTCACAATTCACCATTAATAACATGGCTAAAAAGATAGAAGGATATATCAAATTGCAGATACCGGCGGGCAAGGCTAATCCGGCGCCGCCGATCGGTCCGGCACTGGGCCAGCACGGCGTTAACATCATGGAGTTCTGCAAGGCGTTCAACGCAAAAACGCAGAACGACGACCCGGATATGAAAGTCCCGGTCGTGATAACCGTCTATGCTGACCGCTCGTTCAGCTTTGAGACAAAAACGCCGCCGGCGGCCGATCTGTTAAGAAAGGCGTCGGGGATACCGAAAGGTTCTGGCAAGCCGAACCGTGAAAAATCGGGAACGATCTCACGGGCCAAGATCGAAGAGATCGCCAAAAAGAAGATGCCCGATCTGAACACGACGAACCTCGAATCCGCGATGCGCACGATCGAGGGAACGGCGAAGTCGATGGGGCTGACAGTTGAATAAAATGCACAATTCACAATGCAGAATGCACAATTGAGCATTCTTGCACGGTGGGTCATGCATTAGGGAGGAAGCTAAAGCTTCCGCTAATACCTGGAGGTAAAATGAAACGAGGAAAGAAGTACCTGGCTGCGGCCGAAAAGGTCGAGCCGGGAAAACGCTACACGCTAGATGAAGCGGTCACCAAGCTTAAGGAGATCGCCTTCGCCA
>CAZSOE010000068.1:0-7202 GCA_964608335.1 uncultured Chloracidobacterium sp. | reverse complement strand
AAACAGTTGAACTCACGATGTGGCTCGGCGTGGATCCGCGAAAGGCGGACCAGCTCGTCCGCGGCACGATCGTGCTTCCCCACGGGCTCGGCGGCACGGCCAAAAAGGTCGTTGTTATCGCACAGGGCGACAAGATAAAGGAAGCCGAGGCCGCCGGGGCCGATATCTCGGGCGGCGACGAGCTCGTCGACAAGATCAAGGGCGGCTGGCTCGATTTTGATGCGCTCATCGCAACGCCGGACATGATGGGCAAGGTCGGCCAGCTTGGTAAGGTTTTGGGACCGCGCGGCCTGATGCCCAACCCGAAGACGGGCACGGTCACGATGGATGTCAAGACCGCTATCGAGGAGACCAAGGCTGGTAAGGTCGAATATCGGGTTGATAAGACCGGAGTCATCCACTCGCCGGTCGGGAAGGTATCGTTCGACGAGGCCAAGCTTGTCGAGAACACGCGGGTACTGATCAACGCTGTGGTAAAAGCCAAGCCTACTACAGCTAAAGGCCGATATCTGAAGAAGATCAATCTGGCCGCAACAATGAGCCCGGGCATCTTGCTCGATGAGCTGGCTTACGTATAGGCGAGGAGCGATTAGACAAATGAAATCAAGAGAAACAAAAGAAAAAGCCCTGGCCGCCCTCACCGAGTCGCTTGCCGCCGCAAAGTCGGCGATGCTGGTAAGTTTCACCGGATTGAGCGTGTCGAAGGACCAGGAATTCCGCAACAGCATACGCGAGGCGGGTGCTAGCTATGCCGTGGTCAAGAACACTTTGGCCCGCATAGCCGTCAAAGGTACTCAGTACGAAGAGGTCAGCGAGCATTTCAAAGGCGTGACCGCCGTGGCGTGGACCGAGAACGATCCCGTTGTCCTTTCGAAAGCAATTTCGAAGTTCTTGAAGGACAACGCGGAGATCTACACGTTCAAGTCCGGAGTTGTTGACGGAAAGGTCGTCGATCTTACGCAGTTGACGACGATCGCCAGCCTGCCTTCGAAAGAAGAACTGATATCGAAGCTGCTCTATGTGCTCAACGCGCAAGCTCAGCGGATAGTTACCGTGATCAATGCCGTGCCGCGCGATCTGGCAGTGGTCGTGAAACAGATCGGTGAGCAGGAAGGCAGGGCGGCTGGAACCCCAGCCGGCGAGACCGCTGCGGCTGATGCGGTCACGATCGAGACCGAGATCGCCCCGGCGACCGAGGCCGAGGCGGATCCTCCGTCCGAAGCCGTAGAGGCCAGTACGGAAGCACAAGAGGAAGCGGTCGCAGCGGCTCCGGACGATGCCGCGGAAGAGATTTTGGAGGTTCCGGCCGAGGAAGAAAAGCCGGAATAGAAAAGTTTGTCCGGAGTCCGGCTAAAACGTCGAACTTCGGGCTAAGAGCCGTGCCAAGGTAAAACGAGTATCGTGGTTTGTCAGGCCAGATGCTTCGGGCTTGAAGGATGAGGAGATGCAGCCCGCATCCGTCACGTCCCTGGGTTCTAGCGGCAAGAGCGAGTGAATCGTGGATCGGAAATAGTAACCAGAGTTCTCTTTACGATTTACTATTTACCATTTACTAAACAAGGAACCCTAAATAGGAGACATAAAGACAATGGCAATTACGAAAGATGATGTAGTTGAGTACCTGAAGGGCATGTCGCTTCTCGAGGCGTCGGAACTCGTCAAGGAGCTGGAAGAGGTTTTCGGCGTTTCCGCAGCGGCAGCCGCTGCGCCCGTGATGGTGGCAGCGGCAGGCGCCGGAGCCGGCGACGGTGGCGGTGCGGCGGCCGAGGAGAAAGATTCGTACGATGTGGTTCTCTCGGCAGCCGGCGGCAACAAGATCGCGGTCATCAAGGTCGTTCGCGAGGTGGTTGCGGGATTGGGCCTGAAGGAGGCCAAGGACCTCGTCGACGGGGCACCAAAACCGCTAAAGGAAGGCGTTTCAAAGGCCGAGGCCGACGAGATCAAGGCCAAACTGACCGAGGCCGGAGCAACGGTCGAGGTCAAGTAGCCAGACTTTCAATGCCCAGTGACGCCCGTTTTTGACGAGGCGTCTCTGGGCATTTGGTATTGGGCCGTTTGCCTGATAAACTGATAGTTTCGCGGATTGTCCTCGTTTGGGCTCGAGCGATCGCCGGCGTTGCCGGAAGCGGAAGTTCATTATTCTCATCAGTTTCCGCGGGTTTTAGAAGCGACTCTTGAGAGACGCAAACAGTGGAGAGTGGGTGTCTTTAGCGGACGCGCTCGGGAAATCAGATATCGGCAATAACTGCTAAAAGCGGTCTGGGCATACTTTACCCTTGACCGCATTTGCCGTCTTTATCGCACCGAACTTCTGGGAGCCAGCTTCTCGGTGCATCGTATCAGCAACGCTCCCAAAAATCAACAGCTTTTTGCACGACCCGCAATCAAGACTTATGATCAACAATCCTCTTCAGAGCAGCTCGAACGGACTTGGGAAACGGACAAGCCAGTCGCCCGAGCGTGTTGATTTCTCGAAGATCTACACGTCGGCGCAGATCCCCAACCTGATCGAGGTCCAACGTGAATCTTACGACCGCTTTCTCCAGATGGATCTCATCCCGGAGGAACGCGATCAGATAGGGCTGCAGTCGGTCTTTAAGTCGATCTTCCCGGTCTCGGACTTTCGCGAGACCGCGACGCTCGAGTACGTCGAGTACCAGATCGGGAATTGGCAGTGCAAATGCGGCAATCTCGAGGGCCTCGAGCATCTGCGCGCAAACTGCAAGAACTGCTCGGCCAAGATCAAGGTCGATCCGTTCAATCCGGCCGAGGTTCTTTGCAAGAACTGCGGGACCTTTAACGAGGTGCGGCCGAACCTTTGCAATAACTGCGGCGAACCTGTCGGCCTAAAGCACAAGCATGACCAGCAGGAATGTCAGGAGCGCGGCATGTCCTACAGCGTGCCGCTCAAGGTCAAGATCAGGCTGACCGTGTATGACAAGGACCCTGAGACCAATGTCTCGACCGTCCGCGACATCAAGGAAGAGGATGTGTTCTTCGGCGAGATCCCGTTGATGACCGATAACGGAACGTTCATCATCAACGGAACGGAACGTGTGATCGTCTCGCAGCTTCATCGTTCGCCGGGCGTGTTCTTCAAGGGTGAAAGGGACGAATTTCTGGCGAAGATAATTCCGTATCGCGGCTCGTGGGTCGAATTCGAATTCGACCAGAAGAACATCCTGCATGCCCGCTTGGGCAAAAGGAAGCTCATCGCGACCGTTTTCCTGCGTGCGTTGGGACTCTGGCTGAATCCGCAGATCGACATGAAAACGGTCTCGGACAACATCCTCGAGGAAGTGGTCAAGACCGCTGAGTACGCAGATTCTGAGATCCTCAAGCTTTTCTATACGACGGACGAGGTAACGATCGAGAAAGGCAAGTTCTTCGTCAAGGTTACGGCTGACGGCGACACACACCTTGCCGGCATGCGTTCCGCCGAGGACATCAAAGACCGGAAGACCGAGATAGCTCGCAAAGGGAAAAAGATCACAAAGGCCGCTATCGCCGACCTGCGTCGGCTAAAGAAGGCCAGGGTCGAGGTTGCCGGCAGCGATCTCGAAGGCGCCTTTGCACTCGAGGATATCGTTAATACCGAGACGGGCGAGGTTATCGTCGAATCGAACACTGAGATCGTCGCCGGCAAACTGCAGCAGATCGTTGAAGAAGGCGTCAAGTCATTCAACGTCTTCTTCCCTCAGCGCGACACGATCGGCGACATCATCTCGGCGACGATCCGCAAGGATCCCATCCGGAAGCCGGTTGACGCGCTGCTTGAGATCTATCGCAAGATGCGCCCCGGCGATCCGCCAACCGTACCGACGGCCTATCGACTGCTCGAAGGGATGTTCTTCGACACTCGGAGGTTCGATCTGTCGCGCGTCGGTCGCCTTAAGTTCAACATCAAGATGGGGCGACCCGACAAAGACCGTATCAACGACCCGCTTCTCGCACCGCGGGACTTCATTAACGTGGTCAATTATCTGCTGCGGATGAAGCGCGACAACGATACTTACACTCAGGACGACATCGACCATCTGGGCAATCGTCGCGTTCGTGCTGTGGGCGAGCTTCTCGAGAATCAGTTCCGTATCGGCCTCGAGAGAATGGAACGCGCCATCAAGGAAAAGATGTCGATCCAGCAGGACATGTTCACCACCATGCCCCGCGATCTCGTCAACGCAAAGCCGGTAACGGCCGCGGTCCGCGAGTTCTTTGGCTCGTCACAGCTTTCGCAGTTCATGGACCAGACAAATCCGCTTTCTGAGATCACGCACAAGCGTCGTCTGTCGGCATTGGGTCCGGGCGGCTTGTCGCGTGAACGCGCCGGATTCGAGGTCCGCGATGTGCACCCGACCCACTACGGCCGCATCTGCCCGATCGAGACCCCTGAAGGCCCGAACATCGGCCTGATCTCCTCACTGTCGTGCTTTGCGCGCATCAACGAGTTCGGCTTTATCGAATCACCCTATCGCAAGGTGGAGGATGGCCGCGTCGTCGAGTATGTTCTGGTCAAGAATGGCGGCGACACCAAATTCAAGCCTGGTGAGCATGTGCCGCTCGATGAAGTGGAGAGTGCGAACAAGCGGGTGCGCGGCAAACAAGCTGACTTCGAGCCTTACCCGTTCTACCTCACGGCGTGGGAGGAGGACCGTTATATCATCGGCCAGGCGAACATCGAGTTGGACGCCAAGGGGAACCTGGTCAATCAGCGAAACGCCGCCCGGCAGCGAGGTGAATTCATAACGGCCGACCGGGCGGATATCCAATATATGGATGTCTCGCCGAAGCAGCTTGTGTCGGTGGCCGCGTCGCTGATCCCATTCCTTGAGAACGACGACGCCAACCGCGCCCTGATGGGTTCGAACATGCAGCGCCAGTCGGTGCCGCTGCTCCGTGCCGAGTCGCCGTATGTCGGGACCGGAATGGAAAAGATCGCGGCCCGGGATTCAGGTGCTGTGGTGATCGCACGCCGCGACGGAGTGGTCGACTTTGTCGATTCGGAACGCATCATCGTAAAGGCCGACCATCAGGTTGATGGAACGATCTCGCGCGAGGTGACGGCTGACATATACAGCCTGGTCAAATTCAAACGGTCGAACCAGAACACATGTATCAACCAGCGGCCGATCGTTGCCGTCGGCGAGCGCGTGACAAAGGGCCAAGTCATTGCCGACGGGCCTTGTACCGACCGCGGCGAACTGGCGCTCGGGCGGAACGTGCTCGTGGCGTTCATGCCATGGCGCGGTTACAACTTTGAGGACGCGATCCTTGTTTCGGAAAGGCTTGTGAAGGACGACTTTTACACGTCGATACATATCGAGGAGCTCGAGATCGAGGCCCGCGACACCAAGCTCGGGCCCGAGGAGATCACGCGCGACATACCGAACATCGGCGAGAACATGCTGCGCGACCTCGATGAAAGCGGCATTATCCGGATCGGCGCTCAGGTAAAGCCCGGCTCAGTGCTCGTCGGCAAGGTGACGCCGAAGGGCGAAACGCAGTTGACCGCGGAGGAAAAGCTGCTCCGCGCGATCTTTGGCGAAAAGGCCGGCGATGTGAAGGACGCCAGTCTGACCTGCCCGCCCGGCATCGACGGGACCGTCGTCGACGTCCAGATCTTCACCCGCAAGGGCCAGGACAAGGACGAGCGCAGTCTTGATATCGAGCGGATGGAAGAAGAGGCGCTTCACCGCGACCTCGAGGATGAGATCCGCATCCTGCAGGAACAGCGTGACGAGCGGATCTACGAGCTATTCGAAGGCAGGAAACTTACAAAGGACATCGTCGAGAACCGCGAGGTCTTTCTGAAGAAAGGCACCACACTAACCCGTGATAGCCTGACCGGCCTCGATCTCAAACTTCTCCGCAAGGCGGAGGTCGCCGCCGGCCGGATCAACATAACGGCCGAGATGAAGGAGTACGAGCAGCGTACCGAACGGCAGATCAATATCCTTCGCGACATCTACGACGAGAAGATCACTAAGCTCAAGCAGGGTGACGAGCTGCCGCCCGGCGTGATCAAGATGGTAAAGGTTTTCGTCGCGATGAAGCGAAAGCTTTCGGTCGGCGATAAGATGGCCGGCCGCCACGGCAATAAGGGCGTCATCGCGCGCATCTTGCCTGAGGAGGATATGCCCTACCTGCCGGACGGAACTCCGGTCGAGATCGTCCTCAACCCGCTCGGCGTTCCCAGCCGTATGAACGTGGGTCAGATCCTCGAAACGCATCTTGGCTGGGCCGCCCGCGTGTTGGGATTGCACTTCGCGACGCCGGTCTTTGACGGCGCGAGTGAAGATGAGATCAAGGACTACATCAAGAAGGCGAACGGCCGCTTCGACGAGCTTGGCCTGAAGCCCTCGGTCGGCCCCTCGGGCAAGACGAGGCTATACGACGGTTTGACCGGCGATCTGTTCGAACAGAAAGTTTGCGTGGGCTACATCTATATGCTCAAGCTGTCGCACCTTGTGGACGACAAGATCCACGCGCGGTCGATCGGTCCATACTCGCTTATCACCCAGCAGCCGTTGGGCGGTAAGGCCCAGTTCGGCGGACAGCGTTTCGGGGAAATGGAGGTCTGGGCACTCGAGGCTTACGGAGCTGCGCACATCCTCCAGGAGCTTCTTACCTGCAAGTCGGACGATGTGGCCGGCCGCTCGAAGATATACGAGACGATCGTAAAGGGTGTCTCTAACTTCGAGCCGGGTATCCCTGAGTCATTTAATGTTCTGGTGCGCGAGTTGCAGTCGCTCTGCCTCGATGTGGAGTTGATCCAGGAAGACCAGATCGACCCGGAAGAAGTTGTCGCGGGCGTGGATGCGCTCGTGGGTGTTGATTAATGAAGAGGGCTTCGGCCTTTGGCCTTCGGTCTTTGAACTACCGGATGAGCCCCGTCGAAGACCAAAGGCCTAAAACCAAAGGCCGATCTGTTAGGCAGATCGAATGTGGAGATAACGAATGTTTCGATTTAACGAAAACAAAACGCAATTGACTGCGAACTACGAAGCGATCCGGATCAGCCTTGCGTCGCCCGAGAAGATCAAGTCGTGGTCGCATGGCGAGGTGACGAAACCGGAAACCATCAATTACCGGACGTTCAAGCCAGAGCGCGACGGGCTGTTCTGCGCACGCATCTTTGGGCCGGTCGCGGACTGGGAGTGCCTCTGCGGCAAGTACAAGCGCATGAAGCACCGCGGCGTCAT
>CAZSOE010000067.1:0-8845 GCA_964608335.1 uncultured Chloracidobacterium sp. | reverse complement strand
TACGACCGGCGGGCTGACAGCGAAGAAGCTCGACAAGCTCGAGTATAACAAGACGCCGGGCCCGCTCGGCCGCGTCGAGCCGCCGATCGGACATCAGCTCATAGCGATCAAGTTCGCACCCGGGATCGAGAAAGAGAGGAAGTTTGTAACGAGCGAAGTGATGCTCCAGGACGATACCGGCGCGAAGTTCAACCTGGTCGGAGCGGCTCCGAAAGATCAGATGGAACAATTTCGCGATTTTACCAAGCCGATCGATAACGACCGCGCCGTGTTGTCGACCGGCGGCGACGGCGTGGTCACATCGTCCGAGGTCGGGCTTCTCCAGGGAAGCGAGCCCGCGTTCAAGCTGAAGGGGAAGGACGCCTACGTGACGCTGGTCTTCGCCGTTCCCGCGGGCCGGCGCGACCTCAAGCTTAAGGTCGTGGGCTATCCCGACCAGCCGATCTCGGTCCGATAGGAATGCTCATATGCTGTCGGGCATCCAGGCACGGATCGAAGACGCTTTGCTGTCGGTCCAAATGTTCTATGCCGCAGGTTTTGGCCTTGCACTCGTCGCTTTTGAGAACATCGTCTTTCGCCCGCGATACGCGCGGCTTATCGCCGCACGACATTTGGCGGATGAGAATTATTTTCGGCTGGCGGTCTTTGTCGGGCTTGCCGCGATCGGCGTCGTGCTTGTCATCGCCTTTGTCCGCGTGGCTATCTCGGGCAGCAGGTCTGTTCGTGTCGCTTGTCTCTTGCTTTTCATTTTCGCGGCCGCGTTCGAGTACAGCATTTACGATGCGTTCGGTCGCTTTTCACGACTCGATGACGTGGCTCTGGCGCTGCTCGGCATCGACTTTCGCATCGGCAGCGATGCCGTGGCGCAGTATTTCAATTGGCTCGCTTTCGTTCCCGCCGCCGCGTTCGCGTTACTGCTGACGCTGACGCGCGGAACGCGCGAGTTCGGTCCTGCGGCGTTGATCGCCGTGCTTATTTCGTCCGGAGTATTTTTCGCTTTCACCAGCTACTTTACAAAAAACGAATTCTACGCGGCTTCGCTCGCTAATTCCGCGCGAACCGCCGTCAGTTTCCCAGTGAGCTGGTACGTCGGAACGTCGGACGGTCCGCCCGAGGCGATAGCATATGCACGCCCGCGCGATGCCGTTTTCTTTCACTCACGAAGCGCACCCGCGAACAATATCGTCTTTATCGTCGATGAATCGATCCGCGGCGATCGGCTGAGCCTGAATGGATATTCGCAACCGACGACCCCGTTTCTTGACCGTCTTCGCGATCAGGGCATTCTCAAAAACTGGGGCACCGCCGCAGCCGGAACGACCTGCAGCCATACCGCTAACCCGTTGCTGCTCACTGGTTTGACGGAACTCCCTGACCGCGAATTTCGCGCGCACACGATGCCGACCATCTTTCAATACGCACGCGCGATGAACTATCGCAACCACTACTTCGACGGCCAGGTGAGCACGCACTGGAACGGCAAACGTTCCGACATCACGGACTACGGCGAGTGGATAAAAGCGGATGATCTGCGGACGCCCGCGATGCCGCTCTACGAGATCGACGGCGAGATCGCGCGCCGCGTGGCGAAGATAGTTGCAGCTTCGACGGGCAATTTTATCTGGGTAAGCAAGTTCGGCGTGCACACGCCGTACACCGATTCGTTCCCGAACGAACGCGTTCGCGAGGTGCTCGATTCAATGCCGGCCGATTATGATCCAACGGTCGATAACGAAGCGCTCGGCAAACTTTACGACGCGGCGGTTCGTTATAACCTGGAAAGCTTTTTCTCAACATTGTTCGCCGACGGACCTGAACCGAACACGATCTACATTTATACGTCCGACCACGGCCAAACTCTGCGCGAAGGCGGCGCGACCGCATCGCATTGTATGGAGTCGCGCGCCGAGGCTGTCGTTCCGCTTTTTATCATCGCCGGTCCTTCGCTGCTGCCGCCGGTCGATGAAAGTTATCGTGCATCGCACGCGAACTTGTTTGCGACAACGCTGGATGCGATGAGGTTTCCGGAAACTGAGCGTTATTACCCCTATGCCTTGTCATTATATAAGGCGCGCGGCGCCGATTCCGCACCTCGGTTCTATTACGGAGGTGAGCTGAACAAGGCAAAGAAACTGTCGTTCGATTGAGCGGTAACCACGTTTTTGTGTTGCACTTGAGATTGGAGTTGTGCTAAAGATTAGTTGTGCGGGCCTTCATACCCGCACTCGACCTCTTGGGCTTGATCTCCCGATCTTAAAGTCCAGCCAACGCAAAATATATTGAAATCATCATTGTTGACGAAATATTTGTCCTTCGTCGAAGGGCAAGTATCCTCGGCAACTTCGTTCTCGATGCAGGGGCTGCAAGTTGCCCGGGTTTAAACGAAGATGAAACAGGAATCGGCAAAACGAAAAGAGTCACCGGACAAGGGAATTCTGCTCGACCCCGAGCGCAAGAGCCCTCGCGCCGCTGAGTTTGAAGACAAGCTCTCGGGCCTGATCGTCGGCCAGGAACGAGCCGTTCGCCGGATGAGCGGTCTCTTCCAGATCTACCTCGCGGGCATGAACAACCCGACGCGGCCGATCGGCACCATGCTGTTCCTCGGGCCCACGGGTTCGGGCAAGACACGTGTGGTCGAGGCGGCGTCGGAAGTTCTCTTCAGCGATCCGTACTCGGTCGTCAAGATCGACTGTGCCGAATTCCAGCATTCGCACGAGATCGCGAAGCTCATCGGTTCGCCTCCGGGATACCTCGGACATCGCGAAACTTCTCCGATGCTCACTCAGGAAAATCTCGACAAGGCGCACACCGACGACACCAAGCTCACGTTCGTCCTTTTCGACGAAATAGAAAAAGCGAGTGATTCGCTCTGGCAGCTTTTGCTCGGCATACTAGACAAGGCGACGTTGACGCTGGGCGACAACCGGCGGGTCGATTTTTCGAGAACCATCGTGGGTCTCACATCGAACCTCGGCGCCCGCGAGATGTCCGAGATGATCTCGGGCGGTATCGGATTCGCACCCACCAAGACCGACGCCAAGCGCGAGGACAACGAGATCGACAGCAAGATCTATCGCACCGCGCTCGAAGCGGCAAAGCGAAAATTCTCGCCCGAGTTCATGAACCGCATCGATAAGGTCGTCGTCTTTCGCAGCCTTAAGGAACATCATCTGCGCGAGATACTCAACATCGAGCTCAAGTCGGTGCAGGACCGCATTACCGAATCGGCCGGTACGAAGTTTATTTTCGAATGTACCGATCCGGCGAAGGAGTTCCTGCTCGGCGAGGGCATCGACCTCAAGTACGGCGCACGGCACCTGAAGCGGTCTATCGAGCGGTTCCTGGTCTATCCTCTCTCGAACCTCGTGGCGACCGAACAGGTCCAGACCGGCGATTTTGTGATGGTCGATTTCGACGCCGAGAAGGACCTGCTCACGTTCACCAAGCAGGCCGGCAAGATGATAATCGCCGACGTGGCCCGCGACCACGACGAGCCGAACGAGCCACTGGTTAGCGCCGACGCGATCGGGATCCCGCTCCCGCAGGCATCCGCCGCGCCGCAGCTCAGCAAATCGAAAGGCGAGGACCCGCGGGAGGCCTAAGGCCCAAACACTGGGGATTCAAAGCCGGACCTCGGTCCGGCTTTTTCGTGTTTTGGAACGAAGCCGCTTGAAATACATATACGCCTTCTGTAATATGTGAGGCAATGCGGGAAACCGATCTATCCGGACTCGAAACCCTATTCCTCGCCCTTGCCGACAAGACACGCCTTCGCCTGCTCGCCCTGATGGCAGATGGGCCGGTCGCCGTTGGCCTTCTCGCCGAGGGCACAGGCGAAAGCCAGCCAAAGGTCTCTCGGCACCTGGCCTATCTTCGCCGTGCCGGCGTTGTCTCTACCCGCCGTGAGGGTAAATGGATCTATTACGGAATTAGTCAACCGGACGATTCCGGTGTCCGCAAGGTATTGCAGACCGTCGTAGGTTCGATTGCTGTTGCCGCGGTTGGCGGAAAACCTGTTTACTTCAACGAACCAGCCGCGCCGGCCACTGGCGCGGATGAACCCCAAGTCATATCTGCTCAGACGTATGAGATGTGGGAAGCGGGCGATCAACCGGAAGAGTCGGTCGAAAGCCGCCCATTCGAACATGAAGAGCTAGACGTCTTTCTCCTCTGACTTCTCCTTAGAACGGTAAGGGCAGTGCCGGCAGCCGCTCTCGCAGCAGAACCCGCGGCTCAGCAAATAGTGCCGCGTTAGCACCATCAGTCCGTCCTCAAAATAGAAATCGATGCCCTCCACGAGCGCACGATCGTCGTCTCGTTCGCGTTGACCCTCACGGTTTTTCATAAAGCGCCAGAAACTCCTTGTTCCCCTCAGCTCCGAGTATCGGCGAATCGATCACGCCCATAACCCGCAGCCCAAGGCCCTCCGCGAAGGCGTCAATTTCTCCGACGACCCGGCGGTGCTTTTCTTCATCGCGGACGATGCCGCCCTTGCCGACCTCGCCGCGTCCGACCTCGAACTGCGGTTTGATCAGGACGACAAGGCGGCCGCGGGCGTTGAGTGACGGCATTATCGCCGGAATTATCCTCTTGACCGAGATGAACGAGACATCCATTACGGCAATATCGAATAGCATGTCGAACTGATCCGTCTTTAAGTCGCGGGCGTTCGTCCGCTCGCGGACCTCGACCCGCGGGTCTTGCCTGAGCTTCCAATCGAGCTGGTTGGTACCGACGTCGATAGCGACAACCCTTGCGGCGCCGTGCTGCAGCAAACAGTCGGTAAAACCGCCGGTCGACGAGCCAATATCCAGGCAGGTCGCGCCGGATGGATCAATCTCGAAAGCCCGGAGCGCAGCTTCTAGTTTGAGGCCGCCGCGGCTCACGTACTTTAGCTCCTCGGCCGCTCCTTTGATACGGATCTCGGCGGTCTCTTCAACCTTGTCGGACGGCTTGTCGATACGCTTTTCGTCGGCGAGTACGACGCCGGCCATGACAAGGGCCTGGGCCTTCTCGCGCGATCCGGCCAGTTCGAGATTGACCATTAGTTTGTCGATGCGCACTCGGGCCATTAGAGGACGAATTTCTGACCGGTCGCCGCGACACCAAACCCCGAACGTCGAACTGTGCGAATCGTAGGACCGTGCCTTTGAACCAGAGGGTTGCTGTGGTTGAAATGAATAAAAGACACTTTGGCTCTCTCGCTTGCAGGCAGGCCTTTTAGGAGTTCGATCGTCTCGACCACAAAGGGATGCGGCACCTCGCTCATCGGCCGCGATATTTCGCCGTCTGCGTAGAACGTGCCGTCAAGCAGCAAATGGTGCGAATTCCTGACCAGATCGGTGAGCGACGTCGACCATTTTCCCCATTTGTCGATGTCGGGAAGGAAGATCACGCTGCGCTCGCCCATCCGGATACGATAGCCTACCGTCTCGGAAAACTCGTCGCGGTGCGGGACGAGGAACGGTTCGACAGCGAGCCGGCTGTTAAGGCGGATCTCCCCTCGGTCGGACAGCGAACGGAGCGCGATATTGCCCAGCGTGACAAGCTGCGACCAAGGGGCATTATCTTCCAGCATCTTTCGCATCCTAGGCATTGCAAACACCGGTACGCGGTTCGCATTCATCGATTCGCGGCCAAAATACATAAGCCCGGTGTAATGGCCGATATGCGCGTGGGTCAGAAAGACGCCGTCGAGCCGGTTCGAGCGGTCATTGGTCATCCGCTTAAGGAGTTCGAACTGTTCTGGCAGGTCGGGGGTGGCGTCGAATATCCACCGCTCCCGTGTGTCCGGATCGACGAGCGCGATCGAGGAGACCATCCGACGCAGGTTGGGGTTTTCCCAGGCTCGCCGGCAGAAGGGCGAGTCGCAGCCCATCTGCGGTACTCCAGCATCCTGGCCGATACCCAATATGAGCACAAACGGCCGAGCCGCCGACACGGGAACCGATGCAAATACAAGAGCTAAAATGACCAGCAAACCCCGTTTCATACCTTAGCGTGCGAGAATGATATTCTAAGCAAAATGACCCCTGGTAAAAAGCTGAGCGCATTCGCCAGATACGCCTGGTTCGTCCTCGCGTGGAACCTGGTCGTCATCCTGTGGGGCGTGTTTCTGCGTGCCTCTCGATCTGGCGACGGTTGCGGACAGCACTGGCTGACGTGCCAGGGCGAGGTCGTTCCGTCGGCCCCCGAACTGAAAACAGTGATCGAGTTCTCGCACCGGGTCACGAGTTCACTCGCCGGCATCCTGATCATCATCCTGTTGATCTGGGCCGTGCGCCGGTGGCGTGGTTCGTCGGCCGAACAGGACCGGCTCGCGATGCGGATGGCCGCCGGGTCGCTTCTCTTCGTCATTATCGAAGGCCTGCTAGGCGCCGGACTCGTGCTGACCGGCAATACAGCCGAGAATCTTACCCCGGAACGCCCGTTTTGGATGGCGGCTCACCTGATGAATACCCTGGTGCTGCTCGCTTTCCTGACGCTCACGGCAAGGTATGCAAGCGGCGGGGCGGCCGTTACCTTTCGTGTTTCCGCAAAGTACCTCCTGGCCCTATTGGCCGGAACCGTCGCGATATTTCTTGTCGGTGCGACGGGTTCCGTCGCGGCCCTGGCCAACATGATCTTCCCGTCAGGCACGCTCGCCGAAGGCCTTGCCAAGGACCTGTCGCCGACATCGAACATGTTGGTCAGGCTCCGGCTTCTTCACCCGATAACAGCCATCCTGACGAGCGTTTTCATCGTGTTTCTTACGGGTTGGTTAGCAAAGGAAACCGGCAAGGCCGCGAACGTTGTCCGCTGGTCCAACGTACTGTCGCTCCTCGTGCTCGGCCAGATCGCGTTCGGCTCGCTCACCCTGTTCATGCTTGCCCCGATCCTTATGCAGCTGGGTCACCTGTTCCTTGCCGATGCGATATGGATCAGCTACGTCTTATTTGCCGCCAATGTCCTCTCTGACCGTGTCCACGAGCGGCCAATGACGAATGATCCTTAACGTTTCCTCCAGGCCGCTCCGCGCTCGACGAGCCGGTCGAGCGAACGCTGCATTTCACCGACCTTCGCCTCGATCTCAGTTTCGCTCGCGTCAGAAGCGACATCAAAAGGCTCAGCGATGATCAGAAGCGCGCGGCTGAACGGCTTTGGGATCTGGAGCCGGTCCCACGTCTTAAGCGTCCAATATCTTGCCGGCTCCATCAAAAACGGAAGTACAGGGTTGCCGGTCAGTTTCGCCAGGTAGACGGGCCCGGGTTTTGCGACATGCCGCGGTCCGCGGGGGCCGTCGGCTGTGAATGCGATCTCGACCCCGTCGGCCATGGCCCTCTTCATCTCGATCAATGCCCGCGAGCCGCCCCGGGACGACGAGCCCCGTATCGCCCCGAAACCGAACCGCTGAATGAAGCGGGCAATGTACTCGCCATCCTTACTCTTCGATGTGATCACGGTGATACCGCGGTTCCTGAAGTAGATCGTCGAGAGGAAGATACGCTCATGCCAAAACGGCCAGACGGGCCGGCGGCCGCTCGCTATCACAGACTCATAATTCCCCCAACCCTCCACTTCGAACCTTATCGTCATCCCGATCACACGAATGACAACATAGAAAAGCAGGTCGAGGGCCCGAATAGTGAGCCGCTCCGTTAGCGAATAGGCAGAGAGTGGTGCAAATCGGTAGAGCTCGGGGTTGGGCACAGCTAGAAGATAACTACCAATTTGGGGTATTATTTGCAACAACGCTCGATTTGTGAGCGTAGTCCGCAAAGGCCCCTAATTGCCGCCGCGAATGCAGAGAAGGATCCTGATAATCGACGACCACGACGACCTCGCTTCGGCTCTTTCTGAGGCGTTCTCGCATGCCGGGCACGAGGTTACGGTCGTAGAAAACCGCGAGGAGGCGCTGGCGGTTAAGGACATCGATCAATTCGATGTGGTGATAACTGATCTCGATGTCGACCCGCGGGCCGGACGGCCTGAAAACAACGGCCGCGAACCCGTCTGTTTGCCTGAAGTGCCGGGTGACCTGGCCGGCGAGCATGTCAGGGCATTCAAGCTTTGTGCTGCCAATTTCCGACGTGATGAGTTTGATGAGCAGGAGCTGAGGGAGCTTGTGGCGACGGTGCTCGATTACAAGATCCGGTTCGTCGACAAGGCCAAACTCGTGCAGGACCTGCATGAGAACATTGTGTTCGAGCTCCCGAGTGCCCTGTCGCTAATGCACATCGTGCTCGAGTACCTGATCAAGCGCGTGGAAAAACTAGGCGTCTGCCAGCCGGAACAGTCGAACCTTTTTGTCGCACTCGATGAGGCGTTTGTGAACGCGATAAAGCACGGCAATAAGTACGACACTCGCAAACTGGTACGTATCGTTGCCGATGTTTCGCATACGGAGGCTAGATTCACGATAGAGGATGAGGGAGAAGGGTTTGACGTAAATTCGATCCCGGATCCGCTTGATCCCCAAAATCTGTTCAAGACGTCGGGCCGCGGCGTGCTCTTTATTTACAACATCATGGACGAGGTCGTCTATAACGAGCGTGGAAACCGGCTGACGATGGTAAAAAAGGCTAAGAGCGACAAAGAACAGCATCGGTGACTGCGATAGAATGGCTTTAGATGAGAGTCACTATCGCCCAGATCAACACCACCAACGGCGACCTCGCGGGTAACACACAAAAGATCATTCAGGCGATCGAAAAGGCCCGATCCCAAGGTTCGGACCTTGTCGTTTTTCCCGAGGTTTGTACGCACGGGTACACCTCGCAGGATTGGTTCCAGGACGCGGACATCATCGAGGACGTCGACGGGCCGCTTCGCGATATCATCCCTCATACGACCGGCATTACGGCGA
>CAZSOE010000066.1:0-8880 GCA_964608335.1 uncultured Chloracidobacterium sp. | reverse complement strand
ATTCAGACACGCGTTTCATCAACGCGGAGGTAGTCGGTGAGCCGCGAGGGTGCGGCCGAATCGTCGATCGCGGCTTCGACGGCGCGGCGATTGTCGCGGGGCAGCTCGACGGTGATCGTCGTGCCGTGGCCTTCACGGCTCTTTACGTTGATAACGCCGTTGTGATCGCGAACGATCTGGTAAACGATCGAAAGGCCAAGGCCCGTCCCGCCTGAGGTCGAGTTCGAGAACGGTTCGAAGAGCTGCTCTACCTGCTCCTGCGACATTCCGCGGCCGGTGTCCGTGAACGTGATCCGGATGC
This sequence comes from uncultured Chloracidobacterium sp., assembly GCA_964608335.1. Classification (GTDB taxonomy): domain Bacteria; phylum Acidobacteriota; class Blastocatellia; order Pyrinomonadales; family Pyrinomonadaceae; genus OLB17. The sequence continues at coordinate 8,579 of CAZSOE010000066.1, read as the reverse complement.
GGTTGTTCGGCACCGCTTCGAGTCCTACGCGAAGCTCGCCGCCCGCTGGCATAGCCTGGATCGCGTTTCGGGCCAGGTTCCAAAAGATTTGTTTGAGCTGTGCAGGATCGGCGGAAACAACGAGCGGTCCGGGCGGAAAGTCAGTCGCCAGCAGGTGCGATTCGGCGACATCGGGCCCGTGCTTTATCAGCGTCAATGTGTCGCGGATGGCTTCGGCAACGTCAGTCTCGACGAAATCGCCCGCCGCCGGCCGCGCGTAACTCAGGAAGTTGGTGATGATACTGTTCAGGCGGTCCGATTCGTTCAGGACAATGTCCATGAGACCAGCCTGCTGGGGTTCGCGTGCGGTCTTTGATTCGAGCATCTGGATCGCCCCGCGCATCGCTCCCAACGGGTTGCGGATCTCGTGGGCGAGGCCCGCGGCAACGCGGCCGACGGCGGCAAGACGGTCCTTTCGGCGGACACTCTCTTCCATCGACCGGATCTCCGTCAGGTCCTGGAACGTAATTATCAAGCCTGTCGCTTCGTTCGTTTCGGAAAACAGGAGCGAGACGCTGAATCCGATTCGCACGGCAAAGCCATCGGGGGTGACGAGATCGGTCTCGAACCGTGGCAGTTGGTCGCCCGCACCGGCGGCTGAGAGCGAGAGGTCGATCGCCTCGCGTATATCGCCAAAAAATTCGGATATCGGCCGCCCCGTCACCTGATCTGGCCGGTAACCGGTGATCTCGGTCGCTGCGGCGTTGAACGTGTAGATGATGCCGTCGAGGTCCGTCGTGACAAGTCCCGAGCGGATCGATTCGACAATTCGCTCGTGAAGCACCCGAAGGCTGGCAAGGGTCTTGGCGGTTTCGGCAAGCTCGGCTCCAGATGCGTGCCGCTCCGAAAGCCGGGACGCGAGCAGGCCGACAACCAAAAGCGCGACGATGTGAAAGCCGACGATCTGTATCACCTTGCCAACTTCCGGCGTCGGACCAAAAGAATCGATGACGGAATACGCCGTCAGCAGCGACAGCGAGATCAGCAACAGAGCGCAACTTGCCGCCATCAGCAGAGTATGAAGCGGCTTGAGGAAAAAGCTGGCAACGCTGATCAGCACGATATAGAGCATTATGTACGGCGACGAAACACCGCCGGTGCGCCATACAAGCCACGTGATCAACAGCATGTCCAGAAAGAACTGGACGCGCACCTGCACGGCAAAATTCTCATGAAGCCGCAACAGGAAGAAATAGACGATCGTCAGCCCGACCGAAATGATGAAAACGAGAAAGAGACCCTGAGGAAAGTTCTCGAACGAAAGCCGCAGGGTGCCGCTCGACCAGATCCAGGCGGTGACGAGGAGCAGGAAGATGACCATCAGCCGCCCGATGATGAGCGTCTGGATCCGCTGCGTCTGCCGTACGTTGGCGGTTGTTTCCTTTTGGTCTAAACTGAGCATACTCCGAGGAAGAGCGATGCAAACCGGCGAATCACAACTTTCGGAACAGCGGCCGTGGGGAAGCTTTACTGTCCTGGAAGAAGGCGAAAACTATAAAGTAAAGAGGATCGAAGTAAGCCCCGGCAAACGACTCAGCTACCAGCGACACGCGCGAAGGGCGGAACATTGGTACGTCGTCCGTGGCACAGCTAAAGTAACACTAAACGGCGTCGAGATTCTAGTCAATTCCGGCGGGGCGATCGATATCGCGCGCGAGGACGCGCATCGCGTTGAAAATCCGTCCGCCGATGAGCCTCTCGTTTTTGTCGAGGTTCAGACGGGCGATTATTTTGGCGAGGACGATATCGTCAGGTTAGACGACGATTTCGGACGAAGTTAAGGCGACGATCTCTGACGCGACCATACTGAGGTCGTCGGCGATAAGATCGGGTTCGAATTCAAGATCAGATCGGTGTTGCCGGCCATAGCCGGTCAAGACCATCGCGGTCCTCGCTCCAACGCGACGCCCGACTTCCACATCTACTCGCTTATCACCGATCATCCACGATCTCTCGATATCAATATCGAGGTCGGCCACGGCCGTATCGATCATCCCGGTCAGCGGCTTTCGACAATTGCATCCGTCGCAGGGGAGATGCGGGCAAAAATAGACGGCGTCGATCGTGTTATTCACCTCGGCCTGGATCGCACGATGGATCGCGTGCATCGCCTGCTCATCGTAGATGCCGCGCCCGATGCCGGATTGATTTGTCACGACAACGGTCAGAAAGCCGCTTTCTTTCAACGTCCCAAGAGCTTTGGCGGTGAATGGAAATACGCGAAGGTCCTCGACCCGCGAGAGGTAATTGACCTCTTCGATCAGGGTTCCGTCGCGATCAAGGAATATTGCGGGCCGCTTTTTCATTATCCGGCGTCAATTCTATCTGTTCCGAGCGATCCATTAAATGTTCGTCGTTCGAATATTTATTGTCAGCGGCATTGTTAGCATGTTCTTCGCTGCCTCGAAAACATTTTCTGCCGTTATTCGCGTCATGCAGCGGTGATCGATCGGACAATCGCGTAGCATGCAGGGCGAGCAATCCACAGGTTCTCTGATCACGATCGCAAGTTCTGAGAACGGACGCGTCGTCTCGGGGTTCGTCGGCCCGAAGAGGACGAGTGTTGAGGTCCCGACGGCCGGTGCAACGTGTGCGAGTCCCATATCGTTCGAGACCAAAAGGTCGGCGACCGCCAGAATGGCCGCTGCCTCGGCGAGATCGGTCTTGCCGGTCAGATCTATTGGCGGCTTTTGCGCAAGCTCCGTGACTCGCTGCGAAGCGTCATTTTCCGCTTTCGAACCGATGAGGACGACATGCGCGCCAAACTCAACCTGCAGCCGGTCGTTCAATTCGGCAAACCGTTCGGCAGGCCAACGTTTGGCGCGCGAATTAGTCGAGCCCGCTCCGAGAACAACCAACGGCCGTAGGGGATCAACGCCGGCACGGGTCAGGAACTCACGCGCGGCCGTCCTGCGTTCGGCCGAGATCTCGAGGCTAATGTCCGGTTCGAACGCTGCGACCGTATCACGCCCCAGCATTCTTCGCTCGACCTCGTTGATAAGGTTCAGGTAATAGAACACTTCGTGGCGGCGGTCCTTCCACTCGGGGACCGGCACGGGATCGGTCAGCAGCAGCCCGCGCGCGTCCTTGTTGTAACCGAAACGGCGCGGCACGCGGGTGAGAAACGAAACGAGGGCGGATTCGAACGAATTCGGCAAAAGAACGGCAACGTCGTAGCCGTCGTCGCGGAGGAACTGCGAATTCGCATAGACATCCTTAACTTTTGACCGCGTCGGGTCGAAGGTCACAAGCTCATCGATGAAATCGACGTCCCGAAAGAGCCCGTCCGCCCAACTGCGGGTGTGGAGCGTGATCGCCGCCTCAGGAAAGATGCGCCGCAGGGCGCGGAGCGCGGGTACCGACATCACCGCATCACCGATCCAGTTGGTCCCACGAACGAGTATCTTCATTTGGAAGAAGTTTCAACGCAAAGAAGCAAAGACGCAAAGATCAAAGACCGTTTACGACGCGGTGAATGGCGTGACCAACTTTCGCCTCGCCAAAATTGATAACGAGGGCGAGTTTCAATCCGAGCAGTCGCAGATAGGTCAAGGCCTGCGCCTCAAATATCCTGTTATAGAGGGACACAGATTTCACCTCGACAACCACCTTCCCGTTCACGAGGAGATCGAGTTTAAGCGGCGAAGCGAGGCGATTCCCCTTGTAGAAGATAACGACCTCTTTCTGCCGTTCGATATGAAGTCCTCGAGAGGCCAACTCCCAAGCCAACGCTTCTTCGTAAACGCTCTCAAGAAGGCCGGGACCGCCCAAACTTCGATGCACATCTACTGCTGCATCGACGATAACCTTGCTGAGTTCGTTTTCATTCACCGGTCGATGTTTCCTTTGCGTCTTTGTTTCTCTGCGTCTTTGCGTTAAAAAAGTGTTTTCAATCCGTCATCCAGACTCATTTCAGGAGCCCAGCCCAGTTCCTGTGCCGCAAGCGTAAAGTCGGTTACATAATTCATCGGCACTGGATCGGGGGGCGGGTTTTCGCGATCGATGACGGCTTCGAGCCCCGAAACTTCTTCCATTTTGCCGACCAGCTCAGTAAGTGACAGGGTGTTTCGCGCTCCGCCGCCGAGATTATAAAGGCCGTGACGAATGATCGATTCCGTGAACATCCGGCATGCATGCGCGAGGTCATCGACGTAGAGAAGATCGCGCCTCGCCGCACCACCCGCCGACAGCCGGAGCGGCTCGCCTTTGTTTATCGCGTCCGCATAGTGCCCGACAAAGCTCGGCGTGTTGCCATCGGTCCGCGGGGCATAAACGGTGGAAAGGCGAAAAATACAGGAACGAAACCGGCGGGCGTGGGCGTAATATTCGACGTAGCGTTCGGCGATCAGCTTCGACCATTCGAGCGGCGATTGTCCGCCATATTGAGTCGGACACGCCTCGTTGACAGCGGCGAAATTGTCAGCAAAACGCCCGTACACATCCTTTGTCGAAGCGAAAATAAAGACCGCATCCTCGCGCATCTCTCTTAGGAGATTCACTGTGCCGTCAACGTTTGTGCGAAATATCTTTTCGCTGTTCTCAGGAGATTTGTCGAGCAAGGCGGCCAGGTGGATCACGACGTCGTAATCCCGGACCATCGACGCGGCCACGCGGTCGAGAATGTCGAAGCCCGAGCGCCTCGAAAGGTCGTCGGCCGAAAAGAAACGGCGGACGTGCGTACCGAGATATCCGCTTCCACCCGTTACCAGGACCTTCATACAACCAATTAAAGGCGATAAACGGCTGGACAGCAAGCTTTGCGAATCTATAGAATTTTAGGTGCCGAAGCCCGCGCTTCTCGACGCCAACTCGCCCCGCGTCGGCGCAATGATGCCCGATCCTTCCGTTGTCAAAACCACAAGATCTAAAATGCCGCCGAAGGGCTGGGTCCGCGCACGCCGGCCTGTATCGTACAAAGCTCCGCCGCGCCCGAGATGGCGGCTGGTTGTCGACGCGATCTTCAATCGCTGGACATTCGGGATCGCAGGGTTTCTGTTTGTCGGTGTCTTTCTCACATTAAGTTACTACTGGTTCGAGTTCTCAGACCGCATCGATCGCCGGCTGCTGAGCGGCGAGGTGTTTACGGCGTCGGCGGGCATCTATTCGGCGCCAAAGTCACTCAAGACCGGCGAAGCAACGTCGATGGCAGCCCTGATCGAATATCTTCGCTCCGCCGGTTACATCGAACGCAACGCGCAGGCCGATCCGTCGCGGAGCCGCTACTCTGTCGACGGCGATGTTCTTGGCATTGAGCCCGGCATGACGGCGACGATCGACGGGAAGAAAACCTTCCCCGCACTTTCCGTGAAGTTCACGAAGGATGCCAAGTCAGTGGCCGCGATCGGCGATCGTGATGCGGGCGCGCAGGTAAATGAAGCGTTCCTCGAGCCAAGGATCCTTAGCTCTATCGCAGCCGAGGGCGACGGACGGCGCAAGACCGTGACCTTTAACGACCTGCCGCCGCACCTCGTCAAGGCGATCACCGTGACGGAAGATCGAGCGTTCTTCGACCATTACGGGATCAACTTTCGCGGCATCGCGCGCGCCGCGTGGCGTCGTTATGAAGGCGACGATAGTTCGCCGATCGCCAATCAGGGCGGATCGTCGATCACGCAGCAACTGATAAAGAACCTGATCCTTTCGGGGCAGCAGGGCTGGGAGCGAAAGATCCCCGAGGCGTATATGTCGATCATCCTCGAGACACGCCTGACAAAGAAGGAGATCTTCACGCTCTATGCCAACCAGATCTATCTCGGACAGCAGTCCGGGGTCTCGATATACGGCGTGGGCGAAGCCGCGAATGCCTATTTCGGCAAAGATGTCTCGCAGCTTTCGCTCGCCGAGTCGGCCTTCATCGCCGGCATCATTCGCAGCCCGAACCGGTACAACCCGTACAGAAACCCCGACCGGGTAAAAGAGCGGCGGAATCAGGTGCTCGAATCAATGCTCGAGGCCGGCGAGATAACCGAGCAGCAGCTCGCAGAAACCCGCGGTCTTGCGATCGAGCTTCGTCAAGTTGCGAACACGCGTGATCTGCAGGGAATGCCCTACTTCTCGCAATACGTCGTAGAGGAGCTGCCGAAGCTAGTGGCCGACCCCGAGGCTCTGCAGCACCTGCGCGTGTACACGTCGATCGATCCCGATCTCCAGCGGATAGCGTACGAGACGGTCGCAAAACGGCTCGACGCGCTCGATCGGTACTTCCCAAAGAAACCCACGGGCAGCTTGAACGCCGCGCTTGTTGCCTTGCGGCCGAAGACCGGTGAGATCGTCGCGATGGTCGGCGGGCGCGATTATCTTGCGAATCAGTTCAATCGCGCGACGGATGCGATGCGGCAACCGGGGTCGGTTTTCAAGCCTTTTGTGTATATGGCGGCGATCAATTCGGCATATGATTCCGGTTCGCGACAATTCACGGCCGCTACGATCTTTAAGGACGAAAAAAAGACCTTCACCTACGGGACCGAGAGCTACACACCGGGGAATTTTGGCGACTTTTTTTCCAACAAGGAAACTACTCTCCGGGACGCGTTAGTCAAGAGCAAGAACGTCATCACCGTCGATGTTGCGATGCAGCTCAACGTCGGCAAGGTAATGAACCTGGCGACTAAGGCCGGTTTGCCAAAGGTCGAGAAGGCGTACCCGTCGATGGCGCTCGGGACGGCCGAAGCGACTCCGCTGCAGGTGGCGACCGCGTACACGATGTTCGCAAACCTTGGCGACCGTGTTACCCCAATGCCGATCACACGGCTCGCGCAAGGCGACGGCAAGACCGTAACGCTCTCGATGCCGGACAAGAAGAATGTAGTTCGGCCCGATGTCGCTTACGTCATGGACGACATGATGAAGGACGTCATCAATCGCGGCACCGCCGCGCAGGCCCAGAGCTGGGGTTTCAGAAACGAGGCGGGCAAGCGGGCCTTTGCCGGCAAGACCGGAACATCCCGCGACGGCTGGTTTGCCGGATTCACCCCCGAGCTTGTGTGCGTGGTGTATGTCGGGTTCGACAATGGCGATGACCTCGGGATGAAAGGGTCCGATTCGGCGATGCCGATCTGGGCCGATTTCGTGCAAAAGGCGCTGCAGCTTCACCCCGAATGGAACGGCGATTGGGCGATGCCTGCCAACGTCCGAAAAGCGGAGATCGATATCCGAAACGGCGCCTTGATCCGCGAGCTTGACCCGCTCGCCGAGGGCTCGCCGTCGCCCACGCCTGCGCCATACAAGCCTCCGGCAGGTACCGAAGAACTTTATGAAGAACCGCCGGCCGAGCCCAAGGAGATCTACGTCACCAATGTTCCGGCCGAATTCCGACGCGTGGAACTGTTCATCGCCGGGACCGTTCCGAATCGCGCGTTTTTGACCATACCGGACGAGATCGATCCTGGTACCGAAACACCGACCCCTAGCCCCGCACCGCTCTCGGGCACGTGGCAGGACGAAACAGTACCGCCCGATAACCGTTCATCCAGACCGGCTCGTGACGATCCGGGCGAAGTGTCGGTCATCGTCTGTCCGCTAACCGGAATGCGAGCCACCACAAAATGCCCCGACCGCGAGGCCCGCCGGTTTAGACGGGGCACCGAGCCAAAGGAATTCTGCACGTTTCACCGATGATCTACCGGAATCGCAGGTCTTTTTATGCTATGTTTTAAATAGGCGGCTCACAGTGAGTCGCGAACGTTCCCAAGCGGCCGGAAACCTTTCTTTCACCCTTCTTTCCACTTCCAAGGAGATTCCCGATCATGTTGTACAGCCGTAAGTTTGCCTCCCTATTCGTAGTTTTCAGTTTTACGCTTCCGATCTTTGCCCAAGGCCCGGGCAGTCTGGACCTAAGCTTTAACGGCGAGGGCATGGTCAAGACGCGTGTATATCCCGGAAGTGGGGATGCGGCTTATGCCGTTGCTCTCCAACCCGATGGAAAGATCGTCGTCGTCGGTGACAGCGGCGGAGAGATCCTGGTGGTTCGGTACAATGGCGACGGCTCGCTCGACAGGTCGTTCAACCAAACAGGCAAGGCATTTACGGCGATAATGGCAGGAGGCAACACCGCGCGCGCAGTTGCGATCCAGGCCGACGGGAAGATCCTGGTTGCCGGAACGGCTTTTTACAGCAACCGTCTCCGATTCGGGCCCAGCACTTATCGAAGCTATTTTGCACTCGTTAGATATAACGCCGACGGTACGCTAGATAGATCGTTCGATACAGACGGGCGAGTGACAACCGCCTTTGGCACGCGCTACGACCAGGCGTTCGGACTCGCACTTCAATCAGATGGACGCATCGTCGTTGCCGGCCATAGCGAGGCCGAAAACTCGACTCGGAAGATCGCTGTTGCGCGTTATATGCCGGATGGTGGACTGGACCCGAGCTTCGGCGAGAATGGAAAGCTCACTACTGGTATCGGAACCTCTGCCGGAGCACAGGCGGTCGCCATTCAATCCGACGGCAAAGCGGTGGTGGTGGGCTTCGCAAACAGGCATGCCGGTAGTGATGAAGATTACATAAGCGTCAGGTATAACATTGATGGCTCGCTCGAT
>CAZSOE010000065.1:0-8941 GCA_964608335.1 uncultured Chloracidobacterium sp. | reverse complement strand
ACCGTCGCCCGGGTACTTTTGCTTGTCGAGTCCAAAGTCGGTCGAACGATGCACGACAAATTTGTCGAATTCCTCAAAGCTCCCGTCGTCCAGCAGGAAAGCGATACGCTCGCGTGCGGTAAGCCTGCCGCCGGTCCGTTGGCGCGCAAGTCGCTCGGGCCCGCCGCCTTCTTCGGCGATCTTTGAGCGCTCTTTCAGCAGCTCGAGCTTACTTTTCGTCTTTGATTCAGGCTTCATCTCGCTAAGTTTAGCCAGTTTGCGCGCTTTTTCAAAACTCTTTGTCAAATGGTTAAATTGATGCAAATGGCTGACCTCGAAAAGATAACCAGCCGCGATAACGGCCGCCTTGTCGCCGCGCGCCGCGTTCGCGACGGTCGCGAGAACGATCTGATATTCATTGAGGGCAAGCGGCTTGTCGCGGAAGCTCTCGCGGCCGGCCTTACGATCGAACAATTGTTTGTGAGCGATCGGTTTGAGGGTGCTGATCTAATTCTGTCCGCCGCGGCGGGTTCCCGGCACGCTGCGTTACTCTCCGGAACACTCTTTCGAACTATTTGTGATACAAAAAACCCCCAAGGGGTCGCCGTGATCGCTCGAAGGCCGGTGACCGGACCGGCGGAGATCAGGGTAGATGTGGCGGCCCTGCCGCTGGCCGTTTGCCTGGTGGAAGTGAATAACCCGGTGAACCTCGGGGCGGTTATACGCACGGCAGAAGCTGCAGGTGCCGCCGGCACGATTACAAGTGAGGATTCGACCGACCCATTCTCGCCCAAAGCGCTGCGCGCCGCGATGGGGGGAACATTCCGACTTCCAATATGGGACAACGCGTCGATGCGTGATGTGATCACCTGGGCCCGTGAGCAGGGACTTAAGATCTCCGCCGCGGCGCTCGAGGCAGAGATGAGCTATCTCGATGTCGATTGGAGGCAGCGACGGATGCTTGTGCTGGGCAGCGAAGCGCACGGTGTTGACCTGAGTGAGATAGGTCAAGCTGACGAGCGAATACGAATACCGATGCAGGCTGAGGTCGAGAGCCTTAATCTTGCTGTTGCGGCCGGCGTATTGTTGTTCGAAGCGCGACGGCGGATCATGTCTGCTGGCTAGCGGTTCGTGTTGGTACTGGCCGGTGGCTTGCTATTCGAGCGTTCAAGCTCGCCCTTCAGAATTCCTTGGATCGTCGTATCGTGTGTGACAGCCAGCCCGACCGCGATGTCGTCCGCCAGGATCTTCGCGTTTGCCTGATCAGCCTCGCCCGCGGCAAGCCGACGCCGCGCCTCCTTGAACGAAGATTGCGCATGTGGGAAATCGCCCGCGAGAAGGTAAGCGCGCCCGAGTAGGTATGCGTCTTCGGCGTCGCGGGGTTCGGCCGGAACGCTACTGAGATACCCGCCCGGATCGCTGTCAACATTGCGCCGGTTCTTTTCGAATGCGGTCATCGCGACGTTCTCCGACTGCATTTCGGTGACCGGATCTAAGGCCGGACCCGGTTGGGCCGGCGACCGAACGAACGCGAAATGATACGCACCGAAACCGAGCAGGCCGCCGATGACGAGAATACCGGCATACGTTAGGAGCCTGGACATCCCGCCGCCCGACCCGCCATCGTGCGCGGTGTCCTCTACAGACGCGCCGAACATCGAGAAGGCGGCATCACCGTCCCTCGCCATCTCCACCGTCGGCGCTGAAGCCTCAGATCCCTCGATGTCGATCCGCACGGTCTCTGCGCCCGCGTGCTTGGTCGGCACGGTATCCAACTCGGCAGGTGCAGGCAGGTCTTCGGTGTCGAGTTCGAGAAGTGCGGGGTCGAGAGCGATCGGTTGCGATGAAACGCCGGCACGCGCCGCAGCGGCTGTGGTTTCTTCAAGATCGGTTGCCGCGGGCGCTCTCGCAGTGCCGATCCTCACGACCACGGCGGTCAGATTGTCTTCGGCACCACGTTCGTAACAAACATTCTTCAGGTATTCGCATACGTCGGCCGGCTCACCGCCGAAAGTCAGCACACCGCGGATCTCGTCGTCTGCGACGTGTCGCGTGATCCCGTCGGAGCAAAGCAGAAAGGCGGTTCCCGGCTCGACCATGATCGTCTTCAGCTCGGGTTCGACCGTCATCTCGGCCCCGAGGGCGCGGCTAATTATGTTCCGGCTCGGGTGGGTGTCGGCCTGTTCCTCGGTCATACGGCCCGCCCTCACCTCTTCGGCCACCATCGAGTGGTCTTCGGTTTCGCGGAACAGCGTGCCTTCCCGATCGAGCCGGTAAACGCGCGAATCCCCGACATGACCGATCGTGGCGATGTTCCCCGCAATATGGACAGCGGCGATCGTGGTCGCCATGCTCTGAAGCTGCGGCAGTTCGTGCGCCATCTGATAAATTGCTCCGTTGGCACGTTCGATCGCTGCGCACATCACACTCTCGGCGTCCGAGGTTTCAGGCAGGTTGGCAAAGGCTTCGCCGAGTATCTCCATAGCCATCTGCGAGGCGACCTCTCCAGCCTGCGCCCCGCCGACTCCGTCGGCTACCGCGAAGATCCCGCTTTGGCGCATTTCTAAATATGCGTCCTCGTTTTCAGGCCGCTTTTCGCTCAGGCCGCGGTCCGACACGGCGGCGGAGGTTATTAACGGGTCTGTTTCTTGAACGTCTGTCATTTCAGCGTTTAGGTTATGGAAGTTGATTTGATACTTCAAGCGTATCGCGACGCCTGTCGAGGGCGTTGCGGTGTGAAAGCGCCATCAGCATGCCAAGCATCGTGAAGCTCGTGATCAGGCTAAAACCCCCGTGGCTCACAAAGGGAAGCGTTATGCCGGTCATCGGAAGAGCCCGCGTAATGCCGCCGATGTTTACGAGGGCCTGAAACCCGATAAATGCGGCCAACCCGATGGCGCAGAGTTTACCGAACATGTCGCGCGAATCCCTCGCCGTTCGCACTCCGGCGCTCACAAACACAATAAGCGCAAAGGTTAACAACAAACCCCCAAAAAGTCCAAGTTCTTCCGCCAGGGCGGCGAAGATGTAGTCCGAATCGGCCACCGGGATCAGCTCGGGATATCCGAGCCCCAAGCCGCGGCCGGTCGTTCCACCCGATGCGAGCCCGAACGTCGCCTGTGCGGGCTGAAATGCCAGCACGTCAAACCACGCGTCGACGTTTATCGTTCGCTGCAGATCGGGTTCTTCTTCCAGCAGTCTAGGCAGGTTAGGGTCTTTCTCGACCAGTTTTTTGTAATACGCGTCGTAGTCCTCTTTCCACCAGGAGGTTTCAGGTGTCGGAGGATTGAATCCGTCGAGCCAGAGGTGGAATCGCTGCTGGATGCGGTCGGGGAGGAATACCTTTACCGGAGACGCGAGCGTGGGCAGCAGCGGTATCCGCTCCTGCGTTTTTGGCGGCAACGCTCCCACGACGAGGATCGAAACCACGAGCAGCACACTGCCGACCAGAACAAAACGCTGGGCGAACCGACGAACGGCGATCAAGTAGAGCGTCGCGTAAACGGCCGAAAAGACCATCATTTGGCCGAAATCCTTCAGGACAAAGAACGGAAGAAAAGGCAGCGCCGCCATAAATATCAGCGGCAGCGCGTCCTTTGCTCGCGGTACGCCCCAGTACGTACGGGCGAGGTTCTTATAAAGCACCGACAAGACGGCGGCAAAACCGACCAAAAACGGTATTTTCGCAAGCTCCCATGGCGTAAGGTTGCCGCCGAACTTACCTGCGCGCGACCAGACCGCGGCGACGATCAGCAGCCCGAGCGTCAGCAGCACGATCGCAAAACCATTCTGCTGCAGCTTGTCGATCACGTCGCTGCGGCGCATTGCGATAAATGCGATGATCATCCCAAGCAGACCGATCAGCGCGTTTGTGGTTTTGCCCGATAGAAAGACGTCCGAAAGGTCTTCGTTCGCGGGCCTGGGTTTCTCTGCCGAAAGATCGACGGGCGCCGGAGGCGTCGCCGGCAGGCCCATCATCTGCTTCTTCTCGGCCGAGTAGTTCTCCTGGATGTAGTGGAGCTGCAGGGTCTTGATCTTCTCCTGCCGAGCTTCGGCCTTGTCGCGTCGAGATGTGTATTCGGGATCGCTAAATAGCCGATATTGGACGGTCAACCCGATGGAGAAGAGCAGCACCGCGCTTGTATATAGCGTCCAGTTGCCGTCGAACCTGAGAAATCGCTTTAAGGCGATCGGAAGAATTGTAAGTAAACAAAGAAGTAAGATGTTTCGCGACGCCGTCACCGGCGACGTCTCGTAACCGCGGATCAACGCCCCATAGTGGATCGCGTAGTGCGAGATCGCGGTCACCAGCGTGATCAGCGAAAGGATAAATACATGTGAAGAAGTGCGGTTCTTCATCTTCGTCGGCCTGCAGGCTGTCGCGGCTGATAGCGACCGCCAAGCAATCCGAGCTCGAGGGCCTTGAGTATCATGTCAGCTGCGATCGGCGCCGCGGTTGTGCCGCCATAGGCACCGCCGCCGATATCCTCGACGACGACGGCGATCGCTACCTGCGGATTTTCAAGCGGGGCGATACAGAGAAACCAGCCGTCCCAGCGGGTGACCTTGACCGGTTCGTCGTACTCGACCCATTCACCGTTCTCGCCTCGTTTCCGCTTCTTGACCGTCCTCTTCGTCCCGTCCTTGTTATAGGCCTGAACGCCGTCCTTGTCGGCGGTGCCTGTCTTACCGCCGGTTGTTACGCCGGTGCCCGCCAGCTTTGACCGCACGATGCCGCCCGTCCCTCCCGGTTCCTCTGTAACCGTGGACATTATTTGCCGCACGGCAGCAGCCTGTTCACGGCTGAGCACCTGGGCGAAGATCTGTGGCTGAGTGTCGGCTTCGATCTTTGGCTTCATCAGCCGGCCTTCGAGGTTTCCGGCGGCCGCGGCGATCAACGCCATCTGGAACGGCGTCATCTGCCCGGCACCGCCCTGGCCCATTCCGATAACGCCGGATTCGTACAGCGAGAGTTCCTTGCCGGTAACGATCGTCGACCGCGCCGGGGCGATCGAATTTGCGATGCGTGGGCTGCTCGCGTTCCAGATATCGGGAAACAGGCCCTGGCTGAGCGCATCCGAATAGGTCTCAACGGGTGCGATGCCGAGCGTGCGGGCGGTTTCGGCCATCCGTTCCCGGCCGAGCACATTTGCCAACTGGGCAAAGTACTGATTGCTCGAAACCTTATAGGCTTCGGTGATCGGAATATTTTCGCTGCACGCGTGGCAGCTTCCGCCGGCGTCGCAGATCGGCCGTGATCCGCGGAACGGGGTGTAGCATTCTGGTGCCGGCCGGCCGGGAAGTGTCGTGCCATGTCGACCGGCGCGAAACGCGGAGATCATGGTGAACGTCTTGAACGTCGAACCGGGAATGTAGAACTCACGCGTCGCGCGATTGAGCAGCGGGTTATTCGCCTTGTCGGCCTCCAGCTTCAGAAAGCCGTCGAGCGTCTCGGCCTCGGACAGGCTGTAAGAGGGATTGGAATACATAGCGAGCACGTCACCGTTTTGGGGGTTGATCACGACGATACCGCCCTTCCTACCCTCAAGACGTTTCGCCGCGTAAGCCTGCAGATCTTTGTCGATCGTGATGCGCACGTCTTTCTGCTCCGGCTCGGGCTTCTTATATTTCGTCAGGATCTCCCATGCCTCGGGCATCGGGTTCACGTTGGGCGCATAGAGAGTGCGTTCGAGTCCCGGCGTACCACGCTCCGTTCCGAGAAGGTGGGCCATTTCTTTTTCGAGCGAAAACGACCTTTTGATCTGGCCGTTCTTATCGACCGAATAGTAAGCAAGCGCGCCGCCGAGCTTGCCCGAACGGTCGAGCATCCAGCCGCGCAGGCTTGCGGCGGTCACGCGCCGGTTGCGAAGGTCTTTGTAGCTAAGGGCCTGAAACTGCTCGTTGTTGTCGTCTGCGTAGTAGGTCCAGTAAACCTGGAAACCAAAGACAGTGAACGCGAGAGCCACAAATATCACATGCCACACCCGCAGACCGCGGTTCGCGATCGCGGTCGTCAGACGTCGACCGACTTCGGCCGGCAGGTCCTGCTCGAACAGGAATCTCGGCCGACGAAAATCCTCGAAGAACGTTATGATCAGGAAGCCCAGCAGTATGCCGACGCCGATGATGTAGATGATGGATAGCCCGGCGGGCGTGCGTTCGAGCACTTGGCTTCCGAACAGTTGTTCGGGGCGAAACCGGTTCCAGTCGATGAGGAGAAGAAGCAAGGCGGGCATGTCGTTCAGTCCTGCACCTGACCGGTTCTTTCGCCTCGAGTCGTCTGCTCGACAGGCTCGGCAGGCACGGTGTCGGTCGGTGATCCGTCGTCGGGCGTCTCCGGTAGCACGTCGATCGAAGGGTCGGTTTCAGCTTTGGCCTGAGCCTCGCCGGGCGCTGTGTCGCGGCGTCTAAATTCAAAGCCCTCGATCGAAACCGTCGCCTCCTTGCCCTCGTCAAGGTCGCCCGGCAGCTCCTCGGCCGGCGAGCTGCTTTCGAAGCTGACCTCGACGCTGCCGAATTTTACCAGATCGCCTTCCACTAGCCGCGTTGCCTTTCCGTAGGCGATACGCTCGCCATTGATGAAAGTTCCGTTGGTAGAGCCGGTGTCGGCGACGGAAAGCTCACCGTTCTCGGCGACGACGAGCGCGGCGTGGATCTTCGAAACGCTGGTATCGTTCAGCACGAGGTCGTTGCTGCCGGTGCGGCCGATCGAGATGCGAGCCGTCGGCCCAACGACAAGATGCTTTTCGTGCGGTTGGCCTTTCATTTTATAGCGCGCAGTCACCGAGCCTCGTCCCCGCATAGAGGGAACGACCGCGGCCAGGGCGTCCTGCACTTTCATCGCCGGCACCGTTACGTTCATCTCGACCTCGCGCCCGTCGCTTGCGACGCTGTCGTAGCTGACCGAGAGTTTGACACCCTCGATAAAGTAATCGGGCTTGACCTCGAGCGATACCGGCCCACAAGTGTAATAAAGCGAATCGTTTATATGGTCGACCGCGGCTACCAGCAGTTCGTTCCTGAGCTCTTCCAATGCCTCTTCAGCGTCGGATGAGAAGCGGTCCCACTGCATCAGCAACTTGATGTCATGGGGGACGATAGTGCCCTTTCCCGGTATTTGTCGTGCCTCGGCGTCAAGCAGCTTCTTTATCCGCTCTATCAGTTCGCTAGTGGCCAGGCTGCTCGTCGGTGTCCATTTCCTGCCGGTAAACAGGTCAAATTTGTCACCAAGCCGCGTCAGGATCCCGCGAACGAGCCAGTCCGGTGATAAGCCTTTCTTCGGATCCCTTGTTGTTTCTGCCATTCGGAACGCGGGGCAGGCCTGTAGGGCGTGCAAACTGCAGTAATTCTAGCCCAACCGGCCCTTAAATGGAATGATCAGGCCTATTGCCCTATCGGTGCATAACATTGTAAAATATCTTTGGAACATGTTGGTGCTTCCATATTTCTTTATGGTAGCGCTCCCTGTACTTGGAGGAAGGCACCGACGTGGTCAGTCCCAGTAAAAGTCAAGAACTCCGAAGGCACCTCGATATGCATAGATCAGGAGAAAGTCGACGGCATACGCGCCCACGATCCGGGGGCGGTGAGGGCGGGTTCTCCATGCCCGAAATACTTACCGTTCTCGCGGTCATCGCGATCATGTCGGCGATATCGATCCCGTACATCTTTCAGTACAGAAAAGTTTACCGCTCCGACGATCAGGCTCTGAAGATCATGGACCTGATGCTCGAGGCGAACCAGCTCGCCCTCAGCAAGCGGAGGACAATGCGGTTCGAGATCGATCTGACGGACAACACCGTCAAGATCATCGACGAGAACGGGACCCCGGCCAACCGACTGCTGAAGTCGGTCCCGCTCGACCAAACGTCCGACGTGCGCGTGGACGTACTTCCGAGCGGTATCACCCGGCCGAATCCGCCGAACTATGCGGATGCGACCTACGCGATCGATGGCATCGGACATAACACCGGCGCCGCGAGCGTGATCGGGCACACCGTCTGGTCGGCCCGTTTTCGGCGCGATGGTTCGGTGGTAAATGCGAGCAACAACCCGCTTAGCGTGACTCTCTACGTCTGGCCGCCGGTCTCTGGCGGGAGCTTCACACCGCGGAATCCGAAGGAGGTTCGCGCGATCACATTGTTCGGCGGCAGCGCCGCCATCCGATTCTGGAAGCACAACGGCTCGACGTTCGTAGCCTCATAAAGCGTATGAAAGAGACGAATCAAGCAGGCTTCTCCTATATCGACGTCATGATCGCGATCGTGATCCTGATGGTAGGCATCCTTGCGCTTATGTCCGGACTTTCGGCCGCGGTGCTGCAGGCGAAAGGTCAGGATCAGCAAATGATCGCAAGGCAGATAGCCGCGACGACGATGGAGTCGATCATGGCGGTCAAGGAAACGGACCCTCAGCGTATGGGGTGGCCGGCCGTAGGCAACGTGGGGAGCAACATCATAAATGGCGTTCCACGAGGCATCTTTGTTACCGGGATGCAGCCTATCAGCTCGCAGCCGGGCCCGGACGAGGTCTTTGGGACCGCTGACGACACCGGCACACCGATGAATTCGCTTCAGCGGCAGATCATCATCACCGACCAGTGCGATCCCGAACGTCCATCTTATAACTGTTCGCCGCCGGGAAACTCGGCCGTGCGTGTTCGTTCGGTGCAGGTGATCGTTAGATATTTTGTAGGCTCGCTCGCGCGCGACGAGCGCGTGACGACCGTACTGACCGATTATGCGGTAGTTGAGGACCCATGAAGAGTATGAACAAGGGACAAATCAAAAAAGGGATCGCTGGTTTTTCGATGCTCGAACTTACGATCGCCATGACGATCTTCGGTCTCGTCAGCGCCACGGTCATGGGCCTGCTCCAGGTTGCCCGGCAGACGCGCGCAGTAGTTAGCGAGAATACGAGCCTTGCCAAGAATGTTCGCCTCGCGCTAAACCTGCTCGGTCGC
>CAZSOE010000064.1:2474-8978 GCA_964608335.1 uncultured Chloracidobacterium sp. | reverse complement strand
AATCGATGGATTCATCAAGGAATATCTGCTCTTCAAGAAAACGGCAGTAACGACTGCCTGACTCCGCGTTCCCTGCGAACTCTGCGTTTCAAATGATCGGTAAACGCAGAGATAGCCGAGGACGCAGAGGTGCTACCGATAGTTCATGAAAGTCTGCCCGACATGCGATAAGACCTACACCGACGAGGACATTAACTTTTGCCTCGCGGATGGGACGACTTTGCTCAAGAAACGGGGCAAGGCGGCAAAGCATTCGCGGTGGAATGACGTTGTGGCGGTGATCGTCGCGGCGGTTGCTGTGCTCGTGTTTCTCTGTCTTGTGACGAGCGATCCGGCGGACCGGTCTTTCGTTTCGACGGGAAACGGCGGCGCGACGCGGAACTGGGTCGGTGTTGCCGGGGCGAACATCGCGGCCCTCGTTTTCAGCGCATTTGGCTGGGTCGGGTATCTCGTGCCGGTTTTGATCGGGCTGATCGCGTGGCGTGTTTTTCAGACGGATTCGCTGGTGCCGCGTGTTTCACGGGTCGCGGGGTTTGTCTTTTTCGCGATCTCGCTGGCGGGTCTGACAACTCTGTTCGGGGGCTACGGTGCTATCGTCGGCGAGGCCGCGGCGCAGGGAACGGCGTACTTTCTGGGAACGATCGGCGCCGGGATACTGTTGCTCGCGATATTCGTCTGCTCGCTGCTGCTGGTGACGAACATCACGCTCGCGGGCTTTGTGAGCCATTTTGACGTAGCCTGGGGCAATCTTCGTATCCGAATCGATGAATGGCGCGAGAAGCGGCGTTCGGCGCGTTCGCCCGAGATCGAGGCTGCGAAGAAAAGGGCAGACCGTCGGAAGCAAAAACGCGAAGCGCCGGTGACGGTCGAACCGCCGCCTACGATCCTGGCCGGCGAGGCCGAACAGCCGGTTGCATTGGCTGCCGCAGCCGCCGTCGGCCGGGCCGAACCTCTATTCACCGATCCACAGCCGCTTGATTCGGTCCCGACACTCGATCCGCCTGGCAATCCCTATAAGACGGTCAAAACCGCCGAGCCGCCGAAAATTGAAAAGAGACGAGAGGAAGAGCCTCAAAAGGCAACCGAACCCAGCGAAACACAAGGGTTTGAGAACTACGTCCTGCCCGACCCGTCGATGCTGACGCTTGCTCCGCCGGGCGTAAAACAACGCGATGACGAGCTGCGCGAGCTCGCGGCGCTGCTCGAAGAAAAGGCGGCCGAATTCAACGTTCCGGGCAAGGTCGTGAACATCGCGCCGGGGCCGGTGGTGACGACATTCGAGTTCAAACCTGCGCCGGGCGTCAAGTATTCGCGCGTTACGGGACTGGTCGACGACCTTTGCCTTGCGCTCAAGGCCGAGTCGATGCGTATCGACCGCATTCCGGGCAAAGCCTATGTCGGTATCGAGGTGCCGAACAAAAAACGCGACATCATACACCTGCGTGACGTGGTCGAATCGCCGCAGTTCGGGCGATCCTCATCGCTTCTGTCGGTTGGGCTGGGCAAGACGATCGACGGCGGCAAGTTCGTTTCGGACCTCGCAAAGATGCCGCACCTGCTGATCGCGGGTGCGACCGGTGCGGGCAAGTCGGTCGGCGTGAACACGCTGGTGATGTCGATCCTTTTTAAGGCGAAGCCTGACGAAGTGAAGTTCATAATGGTCGACCCGAAGCGGCTGGAGCTTGGCCTTTACGCCGACATCCCGCACCTCTCGGTTCCCATAATCACTGAGCCAAAGCGGGCGGCAAACGCTCTAAAGTGGGCAACGTCGGAGATGGAGCGGAGGTACAAGGACCTGGCGCAGCACAGCGTTAGAAATATCGACGGATATAACGCCGAAGTAAAACGGCTTAATTCGCTCGAGATGTGGGACGACACTGGCGAGCCGCACCGCACACTTCCCTACATCGTCATTATCATCGATGAGTTGGCCGACCTGATGATGGTCGCCGGCAAGGATGTCGAGGAATCGATCACGCGGCTTGCGCAGATGGCACGTGCGGTTGGAATACACCTTGTCCTCGCGACGCAACGGCCGTCAGTCGACGTCATCACAGGTCTCATCAAGGCCAACTTCCCTTCGCGCATCTCGTTCAAAGTGTCGTCCAAGGTCGACAGTCGCACGATCATCGATACGAATGGGGCCGAGAGTTTACTGGGCCAGGGCGATATGCTCTTTCTCCCGCCGGGCAACGCCCAGGTCGTGCGTGTGCACGGAGCTTTCGTCAACGAAAAAGAGATCAAGACGGTCGTCGACCACATCAGATCGCAGGGGCGGCCCGAATACGATCAGACGATCACCAGAAGCGACGAGGAAACTGATGACGGAGGCGAACTGCCCGGCCGCCGCGATCCGCTGTTCATGGACGCACTTCGGTCGGTCGTCCAAGCCAAGCGTGCTTCGACCTCGCTCCTGCAGCGGCATCTTCGCATCGGCTATGGCCGCGCCGCCGCCATCCTCGACGCCATGGTCCGCGAGGGCTACATCGGCGAAATGGACGGCTCGACCCGCGCCCGCCCCATTCTTCAAAAAGCTTACGACGACCTACAGGACATCGCGGAAGGCGCGTTGGGCGACGGATAGCCGCGAAACTTCACCCGTAAAGTAATTACTAATTTATCAATTAGTAATTAATAATTAGATCGCCGATGATTCGCCGTTTTTCTTCCCTCCTCCTGGCAACGTGTCTTGCTGCGGCTTGCTCCACTCGTTTGGAACATGAGCCACATCGGGCCGATCACACACCTGATGCGATCAATATCAATACCGCGACTGTCGCTGAACTCGAACGTCTGCCGGGGGTCGGCCCAAAGACCGCCGCCGCTATGATCGAACATCGCGAGAAATATGGTCCGTTTCGTCGTCTCGAGCACCTGATGCTGATCCGCGGGATCAGCGAAACGCGGTTTCTCGAGATGCGTCCACTTCTACGCGCGGAATGATCGAGCGGGCAACAGCAATCCCGTCGATCCCTAGCCGCCAGCCCCTGTTGTGGCTTGCGACAAGCCTTTCTGCCGGCATCGTTTGCGCGAAATGGGTATCGACCCCGAGCGTTTTCGCATTGGCGATCGTCTGTGCAGCCGCCGCGTCATTCGCACTTGCTTATCGCGGCCGTGCGATCGGGTCGGCGCTCATCTTCATCGCGTTCGCGGCCGCCGGCGCCGCCTCCCTTAGAAACGAAGCGTCCGGCATCCGCGCCGACCGGCTGCGCGTTCTATACGACAGCGGCGCCATCGACTCCGGTGCACCGGTCGAGATCGAAGGCATCCTCACCGCCGCGCCCGAACCGACCGTTGACGGTTACCTTCTGACCGTCCGTTCAAACAAGCTATGGCATCGCAACGACGAGCGCTCAGTTTCGGGGAATGTGCGCATCTACACTCGCGATCCACAATTTCAAATTTCACATCTCAAATACGGGTCGCTCATACGCGTGGCGTGTCGGCTCGAGCGCGAGGACCGATTCCTCAATCCAGGCGCCATACCAAGCCGGGAGCTTCTTGACCGAATCGGTGTCGATGCGACGGGCGCGGTCAAGAGCGCGTTGCTGATCGAGCACATCGCGGATGAGAGCGTTTTTCTTCCACTTGCGTGGGTTTACGAGCAACGAGCAAAACTGATCACCGCGTTCCGCGAGGGTCTCAGCCCGCGCGCCGCCGGCGTGATGATCGCAAGTCTCCTGGGAAACAGGAATTTTCTCGATAAAGATACCGCCGACTTGTTTCGCGAAGGCGGCACGTTCCACATTCTGGTCATTTCGGGGCTGCACATAACATTTATAGGTGGCCTGATCTACTGGCTGCTCAGGCGGATCACGCGAAAACGAGCGCTTCAGTTTATCGTCGCGAACTCGATCCTCTGGGGATACACGCTCGCAGTCGGGGCTGACATTCCGGTCGTGCGCGCGGCGATCATGTTTACGATCTTGTCGTTTTCCTACGTGATCTATCGCGAGAGCAGTCTGCTCAACTCTCTCGGGGCGTGCGCCGTAGTCTTGCTGGTTTGGCGGCCTTCGGAGCTCTTTAACCCATCGTTTCAGCTTACGTTTGTGAGTGTCGCCGCGATCGTGGCCTGCGCATATCCGTTGCTGAAAGCTTTGCGGGCGATCGGCGAATGGACGCCGTCGGCCGACACGCCATTCCCGCCGAATGTTCCGGGTTCGCTGCGACGCTTCTGCGAAACCGTGTATTGGAGCGATGCGGCGTGGAAGATAAATGCGAAACGCGAGATCTGGACAGCGAACCTCTTTAAGTCACCGATCGTTCCGCCCAAATTCTCAGAAGGTATACGGACCGTGACGGTCTATTTGTTCGAAGGCCTGGTCGCCTCGCTCATCGTTCAGCTTTGGATGCTGCCGCTCACGGTCGTTTATTTTCACCGCGTATCGATCATCTCGATCGGGTTGAATCTCTGGGTCGGCTTCTTTATCGCGCTCGAGAGCTTTGCTGCCGTCGCTGGTGCCATTGCGGCTTATCTGAGTGAACCGCTCGCCGCCGGCTTTTTTGCGATCGCCGAGGTCCTCAACTGGGTCATGCTCGCGTTGCCGCGCCTTTTCGCCGAGATCGGCTGGCTCAGCTTTAGGCTTCCTGCTTATGGGAATACCGGGCAAGTCGTTTATTTCCTGTATTTCATACCGATCGCCCTACTGACGATCGGGCTGACTCGCTGGAACCCATTCGGCCTGAAACCCCGCTCCGGTTTTCTGAGAGCGAGGACGCTCGCTTTCGGCGGTGCGGTATTTGTGATCCTTGCGGCGTTCGTCGTTCACGGTCCATGGAGCGCTGCGCGGGCGGACGGGCGGCTGTTATTTAATTTCCTTGACGTTGGCCACGGAGATGCGATCCTTGTGACCTTTCCGAACGGCAAAACAATGCTCGTCGACGGGGGCGGTCGGCTTAACTATAAAGACGACGAGAACGATGGCGAGCCTTTCGACGCCGACGTGGCGGCCGTCGGCGAGGCGGTCGTATCGCAATTCCTGTGGGAGCGGGGCCATTCGCACATCGATCATCTCGTTGCGACTCATGCGCACAGCGATCATACCGGCGGTTTGGCCGACGTCGCCAAGAATTTTACGATAGGTTCCGCGATCGTGGGCCGCCCGTCGGAGAACGATTCTGAGTCCGTCCCGCTTGCCGATGCCGTACGACTGCGTGGCATCCCGATCGAGACCGTTTCACGTGGCGATGTGCTCACATTCGGCGACGTCACCGTCGAGGTTCTTTATCCGCCAGCAAACTCTGCGAGCCTCGCCCCAAACGATAATTCCATCGTCCTTCGAATCGTTTATGGAAGCCGGGCGATCTTGCTCACCGGAGACATCGAGCAAAGTGCCGAAATCCAGTTGGCGCTTGGCACCTTTCTTGTCGCCGATGTCGTAAAGGTGCCCCACCACGGCAGCCGCACGTCATCCACGGGGCAATTTGTTGATGCGGTCAAACCACAATACGCCGTCATCTCGGCACCCCGGCGTTCGCCGTTCGGTCATCCGCACGCCGCGGTTGTCGAGCGATGGAAACTCTCAGGTGCGAAGGTTTTGACGACCGGCTCGAGCGGGATGATCACGATCTCGACTGATGGTAAGGACCTCGTGGTCAGCGAATTCGCGAAATAGAATGACAGATGACGCGACTCTCTCGACGAACGGAAACTGCGCGCCGCGCGGAACCTACAGTGCCGGCATGTTCATGGTAAATGCTACTTTCCACACGCCGCCGTCCTTGACGTAAATGGAAGTGCCGAAAACCGGAGGCACCTGTTGTCCAAAGCAGGTGCCCTCGGCCCCGCCGATGTGAAAGAGGATGGACGTATCATCGGTAACCGAGATACTCGAAGCGTCCGAACTGCCGACACTCGTGATCTCGCATTTCGTATCGCTCCAGTCCTTTAGCGTGTCGCTTCGGTTGGCGAAATAGCCGCCGAAGATGTTTACGAACGAGAGTTCTTTGGCAGTCAATTCGTCTAATGTTTTCCCGTCGCGTTTCATCCACGCCTCCCAGACAGACCTTTCTACCGCTTGAAGGGCATCGGTCTCGGAACTCGACGCAGGCTTGTTTTCAACGGGCTTGTTGTTAGCGGTCTTTGCATCGGTCACGGTCCTCACGGCGGTCTTCGGCGGCGCCCGCCATGATGTGGGATCAACGACCGCGACCTCACCGTGCCACCCTGCCTTCCACTCCCGATCCATTCGGACATAAAGCGAGGCCGAGATCACCGGGCTCGGCATCTTTGGGCCCCCGCAGGTACCGTTGGCGGTGACCTTCATGGTAATGAGCGCCGTGTCCGCACCGACCTTCATCAACTGCTCATCGGAGAACGAAAAGGTCTCGATCTCGCATTTGTGCTCAGCGATCATCTTGACAGTTGCCGCTTTGTCTAGTCGTCGGCCGTTTTCAGACATCGCAAACTTATCGGTCAAAAAGCCTTCAAAGAACCTGCCGTCCTTGCCCTTGTATGCCTCAAAAGCCCGGGTCTCGAGGGCCTTTAGGGTCTCGACGGTCGGC
>CAZSOE010000064.1:0-2464 GCA_964608335.1 uncultured Chloracidobacterium sp. | reverse complement strand
GATGCGTTGGTATTCGTCGGGTTGCTATTTGCGGCCGGCGCGTCGCAGCTGGCTAACGCAGCTACACCGAGCGCGGCCAAGACAAACCATTCGATCTTTCTCATGAGCTTCCTCTTACTGAGATATCTTAGACCGAAAAACAAAAAGCCGCGACCTTGAATGAAGATCGCGGCAATAATAAGAACAGAAACAGATCACGCCGTCGGCGGAGGCTGCTCGAACATGTATGCGAGCTTCCACGCATCGCCTTCCTTGATGTAGACGGACGTCTGCCAGAGGTCGCCGTTTGGCTGGCCGTCACATTTACCATCGGCGTTGCCCTTTCCGAAGAGGATCTCGACCGTCGGCGAAATGGCAGCTGCAAAGCCGTCGCCAAAGCTGGCTTTTGTGATGCCTTCGCATTTCATTTTCCCGGCCCCGGTCCATTCTTTTATCGCGTCGGCCTTGCTAGCCGTGTAACCGCCCGCAGGATCGACGAATGCGAACGTCGACGCGATCGCCGTCTCGAAGAATTTTGCGTCCTTGTTCTTGAACGCTTCCCAACCGGCGTTGTGGGCCTTGGTAAGAGCCTCGGTGTTCGCTGACGGAGTCAATTTCGCCGGCTCGGTCTTAGCGTCGGCGGCGGCGTTGGCAGCAGGCTTGTCGTCCTTCTTCACCTCGGCAGGTTTCGGCGGGGCGGGTTTGTCTTCCTTCTTAGGTTCAGCCGCGGGCTTATCGTCCTTGGCCGCGGGCGCCGGTGGCGGCGTCATGATCGCGGTTTCGCCGTGCCAAACGGCCTGCCATTTGTCGCCGCTGCGGACCCACACCGTCGCGGCACGCGTCGGTTTCAGATCGACCATCGCTCCGTCTTTGCCCTCGTTACACTTGCCCGTGCTCTCGTTCTTATAGGTAAAGGCGTACGTATCGTTGTCTATTTTTGATACTTGCCCATCGCTGACTTTGACCTCAACACCCTCGCATTTGGCCCCACCGATCATCTGAACGATCCCGGCCTTGCCCATGCGATCTTTGCCCATCGACATAACGGCCTTGTCGGACAACAGCGTTTCGAAGTGCTTGGTGTCGGCCTTCGAATAAGCCTCCTGCGCCGCCTTCTCGAGAGCCAGCAGCGCGTCAGCGGTCGGCGCGGCGGCCGTCGGCTTAGCGGTGTTAGCGTTAGTATTTGTGTTCGCTGTGTTCGTTGCAGGCGGCGTGCATGCTCCGAGCATGAGCGCTCCCGCGGCGCAGAACACCATCGTAAGTGTCTTCATATTATCCGGTCTCCTTTGTGAAGTTTTAACAATGAATGCAGAGCGACCCGGAGGGTCTTGGAAACAAACCTTCCGAGCGTTCCTTACCAGTCCTGATTGGGTATAGTTTTAACATCGCCACAATATGTTGTCAAGATTTCAATGCTTGAAATGACGGATACCGGTGAAGGCCATCGTGATGCCGTGTTCATCGGCCGCGGCGATCGATTCCTCATCCTTGACGGACCCGCCCGGCTGAATTATCGCCGAAATGCCTAGTTTTGCGGCTTCCGCGACACTGTCGCGGAACGGAAAAAAGGCGTCTGACGCGAGTGCTGCCCCTTTTAGGGCATGGCCGAACCGTTCCGCCCGC
The DNA here is from genome assembly GCA_964608335.1 of uncultured Chloracidobacterium sp. Classification (GTDB taxonomy): domain Bacteria; phylum Acidobacteriota; class Blastocatellia; order Pyrinomonadales; family Pyrinomonadaceae; genus OLB17. The sequence goes on along the minus strand of CAZSOE010000064.1, from coordinate 862 downwards.
ATCGCCGCGATCCGGACCGAATCGACGCGATTCATTTGTCCGGCACCCACGCCGAGGGTTTGGTTTTCGGTCGTCAGAACGATCGCGTTCGATTTGACGTGTTTGCAAACGGTCCAGGCAAAGAGCATTGCGTTGATCTCGGCTTCGCTCGGTTGGCGGTCTGTCACAACTTTGATTCGACTTGCGTTGAGCCGGTGTGTGTCCTTGTCCTGAACGAGGAACCCGCCGGAGATCTGCCGATAGTCGATTTGATGTTGCGCACCCTCCCTACCGGTCGGGTTTGCGCCTTCCACGCGCAAGACTCTCAGGTTCTTTTTGCTCGTAAATACCTCGATGGCGCCGTCGTCATAGTCGGGCGCGATGATGACCTCGGAGAACACCTCGATGACTTTCTTCGCTACATCCGCGTCGACCCTGCGATTGAACGCAACGATCCCGCCAAAAGCGGAAACAGGATCAGTCGCCAGAGCGCGACCGTAGGCTGCTTCGTTTGTCTCGCCCGTGCCCACGCCCGACGGATTTGTGTGCTTGATGATAGCCACAGCAAGCTCGTTAAAGTCGTTCACCAACGCCCAAGCCGCGTCAGCATCGACGTAGTTGTTGAACGACATTTCCTTGCCGTGTAATTGCTCGGCATTCGCAACACCACCGCCCTGGTGGGCATAGAGTCCGGCGTTTTGGTGCGGATTCTCGCCGTAGCGGAGGTCGGTGAGTTTTGCCAGGGATATCGAGTGTTTTTCACCGAAGAATCCGGTCGCTACGGCTCCCAGTTCCGACAGGTAGCGTGAGATCGCGCTGTCGTACTCGGCTGTACGTGTGTACGCGGCCGCGGCGAGTATGGAGCGCGTTTCGATCGAGAGCG
>CAZSOE010000063.1:319-9033 GCA_964608335.1 uncultured Chloracidobacterium sp. | reverse complement strand
AAGAGGCAGATTTTGCGCTTGGGCCGTTATGTTTGTTAAAAATAGTGTGACACATCCGGCCGCGGCTCTTCAAGATTTTTTTGAACCCGAGCGTTTCAAGAAGCCGTAAGCGAGAGAAAAACGTGAAGTTAGAAGAATTAGCCGTTAAAACCGGGGCTTCTGTGGAACGCGGGCAGCCCGGTCTTGAGGTAACCTCGACCGCCGGCCTCGATATCGCCCAAAATGGCGATGTCACATTCCTCGCGAACCCGAAATATACGCCGCAGGTAGCTACAACCCGGGCAAGCGCGATCTACGTCTCAAACGGTGTAGAGATCGACCGCGACGACATCGCGGTACTCCGCGCGCCCGATGCCTACGTTGCGTATACCGAGGCGATGCGGCTGTTTTTTCCGGAGCCCGAGATCAAGCCGTTCGTCCACAATACAGCCGTTATCGACCCGACAGCCGAAGTTGCGGCTGAGGTCGAGATCCACGCAAATGTCGTTATCGGGGCCGGCTGCACGATCGCGAATGGCGTGCGTATCATGCCCAACGCAACCATCTACGACGGCGCGACGATCGGCGAGAATACGACGATACACTCGGGCGTTTCGGTGAGAGAAAACTGCGTCGTCGGAGCAGGCTGCATTATTCATAACAACACAACGATCGGATGCGACGGATTCGGCTACGCGAAGACGACGGACAAACGCTGGCTCAAGATACCGCAGACCGGCCGCGTCGTGATCGAGGACGATGTCGAGATCGGAGCGAACACGGCGATCGACTGCGCGTCCGTCGGCGAGACGCGTATCAAGCGCGGGACCAAGATCGACAATCTGGTACAGATCGGCCATTCGTGCACCATCGATGAAGATTCGCTGATCTGCTCGCAGACCGGGCTCGCCGGCTCGTCCCACATCGGCAAGCGCGTCGTGCTGACCGGCCAGGTCGGTATCGCCGGGCACCTTAAGGTAGGCGACGATGTTGTGATAACCGCGAAATCCGCAACTTCGCACGATGTCGAGCCCGGCAAGGTCATTTCCGGAATACCGGCGTTCGACAACAAAGAATGGCTCCGATCTACCGCCGCATTTCGCAAGCTGGGCGAAATGGCGCAGCGACTGAGACGGCTGGAGAGAAAGGTCTTTGGCGACGACGCCTCATAAAAATCTAGCTAATAGCTGTTAGCTAATAGCTATTAGCTAGTTGTTTAATGGACCATATCCACTATGGAAAAACAGGTTTCCGCATCCGGTTACGACATCACGCCGCTAACAAACGATGCGATCGAGCGGCTTGCGGCGGAGCTGAACGAAGAGGAATATCGCATCCTGCTCGATCACGGCACCGAGCCCGCGTTTTGCGGCACGCTATTGGATAACAAACTTGACGGCGTGTATGCCTGCCGTCTTTGCGGTTTGCCGTTGTTCGACTCGCAGAAAAAGTTCAATTCCGGTACAGGATGGCCGTCGTTTTACGCTCCTTTCGACAAGGAACATCTCGAATACCTCGATGACAAGAGCTACGGAATGCGGCGCACCGAGATCCGATGCGCTCGATGCGGCGGGCATCAGGGCCACGTTTTTCCGGACGGCCCGCCCCCGACCGGCCAGCGATACTGTCTGAATTCGGCTTCGCTCGAGTTTTTTCCCGCGGGTGAGGATATCCCCCAAAAAGCCTAACGCAAAAAAGGGACGCGGCCTGCGCCGCGTCCCAAATGCTGAAAACCGTTAAAGAGTTTCCTTCTACGGTAGGTCTTTCGTTCCGCCGTGGCGTTCCTTAAAGCTGTCGAAAAGCTCGGTGTGGCGGCTCGTAAGCGGTATCAGTCGTCCGTCGATAAAGATGTACCTAACGCTGGTGCGCGGATCAAGCATATCTCCGTTGGTTACTACGACATTCGCCATTTTGCCGACATCGATCGAACCGAGTCGGTCGGCAATGCCGAGGATCTGGGCCGGATATAATGTCACCGATTTGAGGGCCTCTTCCCGCCCAAGCCCGTAAGCGCCCGCCATGCCCGCCTGATACGGCAGGTCACGAACTTCGGCTCCGGCCTCGCCCGTCGCGATCGCGAATTTGACACCCGCCTTCTGCATCAACGACGGGGCCTCGTACAGATAATCGTAAGCATCGTCCTGCTGGGTCGGCAAGCTGTAGATGTTTGTGTAGATCACCCCGATGTTGTTCTTCTTCAGGTCATCCGCAGCTTTCCATGCATCCTGTCCGCCGACGATCACGCCTTTTACCTTCATCTCGGCGACGAACTTAGCGACCGCCCGAATGTCACGCTCGCGCTCGACCGTAAAGTGTATCGGCTTCTGGCCGCGAACGTAGGGGATCATCGCCTCGAACCGGAGGTCGGCCACCGGTGTCGGAAGGCTCTTATCCTTTGCGTATGCTTCAACGCGTCGCGCGTAGGCCTCGACCTCACGGAAGGTCTTTTTGAGGTCATCCACCGCCGCATCGCGGCGCCGTATCAGTTCGGCAAAATCGGCCTGACCACCGCCGCCACCACCGCCGCCGAATCCGCCAAATCCGCCGCCGGCGACGACGCGGGGAAAATTGATCACCAGCGCATTCGCCGGCACGACGCCCATGTCAGCCTGCGTCGAGCCGTTGAGGTTGATGATCGTGCTCTGCCCCGAAATGATGCCGCCGGCCGGCTGCGAGAGCACTGTGGTAATGCCATTGACGCGCGTGACGTTAACGTGCGAGGTGTGCGGATTGATCGCCAGGAACGCCTTCGCGTTAGCATTGTTCGGACCGACCTCCTGCAGGTCGATCGTCGCGTTTGCACCCTGCCCGATCTCGGCAAGACCGAGATTGGTCGAAGCATCGATCATTCCCGGATAGACCGACAATCCTTTGCCGTCGATCCGCTCGGCGCCCGCGGGTATCGAAACCCCCGCCCCGACAGCCGTTATCTTTCCGTTCTGGATAACGACCGTCCCGTTATCGATCACACCGCCGGAAACCGTAAAGATCTTGGCACCGACGATCGCGAACGTCCCTGCCCGCCCCGTCTTATTCTGCTGCGACCCATCACTCTGGGCGATAGCGAGGACCGAGCCGAGGATGACGGAAACACACGCGGCAACGAACCGTTTTGACTTTTGAGCTTTGATCGTGGGTCTCATTAGTTGTTACCTCCGTCGCCGTCTTCGTCGTGATCCTGATCACCGCGCTGGCGTTCGACCGGAATTCGGGGCGGCGTGCCGCCTGAGCCCGGGGCCCGGTTCTGCTCCAATCTCTCGAGCGTTTCGCGCTCCTGGGCCAACTGTGCGCGCATTGTCTTGTCCTGCTTCCGGTCAAAGAACACCTGGCCTTCGATTATCGTCGTTTCCGCAACCGTAAAGACGCTGAACGGATGCTCGGACCAGATCACAAGGTCGCCGTCCTTGCCCACATCGATCGAGCCGGTACGGTTGTCGATACCGAGCTGCTTTGCCGGATTGAGCGTTATCATCTGAAGGGCATCCTGCTCGGGTACGCCGCCGTACTTCATCGTCTTGGCCGCGTCGAGGTTGAGCCTGCGCATTCGCTCATTCGAATCCGAATTGATCGAAACGACGACGCCGTTCTTCCACAAAATGTACGCGTTATACGGGATGGAATCGTAAGCCTCGAGCTTATAGCTCCAGCTATCGGCAAAGATCGAAACGCCGGCACCGTGCTTGGCGATCTCCGGTGCGATCTTGTACGCCTCGAGGCCGTGCTGAAGCGTGCCGACGCGAAAACCGAACTCGTCCGCCAACTGAAGCAGATTCAGGTGCTCGTCCGAGCGATACCCGTGGCAATGCACCTTGCGCTTACCCTCAAGCACCTCGACGAGCGGCTGCAGCTCTTCATCGACGCGCGGCTTGACCCGCGTCTTCTTGGCGTTGTAGTCGGCCCATTCCTGCTTGTATTCCCTTGCCCGAATGAACGCATCGCGGATGACCTCCATCGTGCCCATTCGCGTGCGAGGATAACGGAAAGTCTGGCCAGCCTGCGGCGTGAAGTTCGACCGCTTTACGTTTTCCCCGAGCGCGAACTTTATACCCGGTATTGCGCCTTCGACAGGAAACTCCTCGACGGGTCGTCCGAACTTGAACTTGACAGTCTCGCTCTGACCGCCTATCGGGTTCGCCGAGCCATGCAGCAAGAGCGCCCCCGTAACGCCCCCTGCCAGCGCCCGATAGATCGATATGTCCGTCGGGTTCAGGACGTCGCGGATCCGCACCATCGAGGTGACAGCAAGCGAACCTTCATTCACGCCGCCGCTTATCATCGTGTGCGAATGCGCGTCGATGATGCCCGGTGTGACGAACTTGCCGGTCGCATCGATCACGGTAGTGCCCGCTGGGGCGGTTATGCCTTTTGCGATCCGGGTGATCTTGCCTTTCTGGACCAATATGTCCGTGCCCTGCAGCGTTCCCTTCGAAGCGGTCAGGACGGTGGCATTCTTGATCAGGAGATCGCCGCCCGATTGCGCGGCGACGAATATCGGCGTTACCGACAATAACGATGTGATCAACAGAAAAATTATCGCCTTTTTCATTGCTTTGACCTTCTTAAACTATGGGTTCTTCGTCCCTGAGAACGGGACGGCTCCTGCGGGCGAATCGATCGTGCCCGAAACCTGGTTCCCGGTGACCGTGCCCTGAACGGTGATGTCCAGATTCTGGCCGCCGTACGGAACAGTCGCGGCGAAACTGAATGCGGTGCCCGTGACCTTGCCGTCGCGCATCTGTGCGGGACCTCCGTCCGTGACGAACGTGCCGGTCAGCGTTGTTCCCGAATGCGTAAAGTTAAGCGTCGCGCTGATCGGCTGGCCCGGAATATCGATCGTGATCGAATAGGCGCCCGACAACACCGGCGCCGCGGGTGGCGGGCTTGCAGCGCTCGGGCCGGACTGCCCTCCCGGACCGCCGCCCGGACCGCCCGGGCGACCGCCGCCTGCGGGTCGTACCGGCTCTTTTTGCTCAAAGTGTCGCCCGTCGACAAAGATGTGAGGTGCAAATCGGTCACGGCCAAACAGGTCGCCCTTGATCACAACAAGGTTCGCGATCTTGCCTGGCTCGATCGAACCGAGCCGGTTGTCGACACCGAGTATCTCTGCCGCACCGAGCGTCATCGCCCGCACTGCGGCATCGCGGCTAAGACCGTTCTCGACCGAACGGCCCGCGTTGGCAAAGAACTCAGAAAGATTGGTCGCACCGCCCGACTGGAACGCGAATTTCACGCCGGCCGAGGCTAGCTTGCTCGGGCCCTTGGGCACGTCCGCTCGGAACCGAAGTATGTCGAGCGGTTCCGGGTCGGCGTCAGGCGAGGCAGAAGCGGTGCGCCGCGGGAAGTTGAGCGAGAGCAGCACGGGCACGTTCTGTGCCTTCAGACGGTCGGCGAGCTTCCACGCCTCCTGGCCGCCCGCAATAATGCCGATCAGATTGTGCTCCTTGATGATGTCGAGCGCCCGCACGATCTCGATCTCGCGATTTGCGTTGAAGACGGCGGGCATCTGGCGATTCAAGACCGGGAAGAGGGCCTCGAGCGTCCGGTCGGCCTCGGGCCGCTTCATCCCTCGCGGGTCGGCCGCGTATGCCCGCTGCATCTCCTGCAAACGCTTTGCATCATTGAACATCTGGCGGATCGCCGAGTTGACGCCCATAAGCGATCCCGGATAGCCGCCTCCGCCGCCGCCTCCACCACCGCCGCCAAAGGCAAGGTGCTGGGCGAATGGCGAGCGAATAACGATCGAGGAAACCGAATCGCCGGCGAGGTTTATCACCGCGGACTGGCCGATGAACGTGCCCGTTCGCCCGGTTGTAAGGGCTGAGGTGAATCCGGCATTCCGCGCTGCATCAAACTGCGAATCGCCGGCTCGCAGCTCACCGAACACGCTCTCTTCCGGCCTCAGACTGGCCGGGTAGTTCGAGTTTGACGTCGGCTGCTGGGCAGCCTGCTGGGCCGCACCCTGGCCCGGACCACCGCCACCCGGTCCACCGACGCCTGGCCCGGTCGGTCGAGCGGCCAGACCGAGATTCGTCAGGGTGTCAATAAAGCCCGGATATACGGTAAGCCCGGTCGCGTCCACAACAGTGGCGTCGGGCGGGACTGAAATATTGGCCCCTACCGCGTCTATCAGACCGTTGCGGACTATGACGGTTCCCTTTTCGATCGTCGCGCCCGAAACAGTCACGATCCGGGCATTAGTGATGGCATAACTCTGCGCGTCTACCGCCGAAGCAGCGACCGAGCAAAAAGCCACGCCTAAAAGCATCAATAGCTTTACTCTCATAACTTTAGGTTGTGAATGACAAAAGAACCTGATTTTTCGTTGCTTTTACGAATGAGGATATAGCAAAAGTTTCACCGCGCGCAAAGCGGCGCCGCTGATAAAACGGCGCCTTTACAAAATATTACACTTGCGCGGGCCGACTTGTTCAGCTAGTTTCCTTTTCCAGAAGGCGTCGCTTGCGTTCCACACCCCAGCGATAGCCGCTTAACTTGCCGTCCGAGGCCACGACCCGATGACACGGTATCACCATCGCAACTCTATTCCTGGCGCACGCCTGTGCAACGGCCCGCACCTTTTTCCTGTCACCCAGGGCCTCGGCGACCTCTGCGTAGGATCGAGTCTCACCGTAAGGGATCTTCCGTAAGAAATCCCAAACCTGCATCTGGAACGCAGTCGCCTGCAGATCGAGCGGCAGGATCAATCTGCGTTGCTTGCCCTCGAGATATTTGAGTATCGAAGCCACCGCGTTCTTCAGATCCTCTGCGCCCTCTGCGATGTCGGCGTTGGGAAACTCCTCCGCCAGACCGCGGGCGAGTTCCTCCGCCGAGTCACCGAACGTCACGCTGCAAATGCCACGCTTCGTCCGTGCTACGAGCAGCTTACCCAACTCGCAATCGGTAACGGTGTAGTTGATCTTCATCCCCGCGCCGCCTTTTTTATATGTCGACGGCGTCATCCCGAGTCCCTCGGCGGCCTTTTCATATAGCCCACGGCTGGACCCAAAACCCGCCTCATACATCGCCGTCGTCACATCGCTGCCCGCTCTAACCTCATCTCTGAACTTCTCCATCTTTATTGCCTCCGCGTATTTTTTCGGACTGATACCGATGATCTCTTTGAACTTTCGCTGGAAGTGGTAGGGGCTCATCTCGGCGGTCGCGGCAAGTTCTGTGAGGGTTGCCTCGGGATAGTCCGCAAGCTCGCGACACGCCGCGACCACCTTCGCGATCATTGGATCGGCTTCTTTCGCCTCCGTCGGCTTGCATCTCAGACACGCCCGAAACCCGCACGCCTCAGCCTCGCCCGCCTCGCCAAAGAACTGCACATTCTCTCTCTTCGGCCGCCTCGCCGAGCACGACGGCCGGCAAAAGATCCCCGTCGTCTTCACGCCGAACACAAACGCCCCGTCAAACCTCGCGTCCTTGCCGGCAACCGCGTTCCAAAACACTTCCGTTTCCATATTCACCGATTCTAAGGCCGGCTGAAACTAATATCTATCCGCTTCTTGCTGTAGAATTTTTCTTGTATGAGCGCGACGGTACTTTTCGACGGCGTCTGCAACTTTTGCAACGGAGCGGTCAATTTCATCATCCGTCACGACCACGCTCGAAAGGTTAAGTTCGCCGCGCTCCAATCTGACGCCGGCAAGGAGTTGAAACAGAAATTCGGCATCGGCGACGACGTCGATTCGATCGTGCTGATCGAGGATGAACAAGCCTACTTGCACTCGTCCGCCGCGCTCCGCATCATGCGAACTCTAGGCGGCATCTGGTCGATCGGTTATGTATTTATCATCGTTCCAACGTCCATTCGCGATCGGTTTTACAAGCTTTTTGCCAGGTATCGCTATCGCCTCTTCGGCAAGAAGGAAGTTTGTATGGTGCCGACATCGGAAGTACGCGAACGGTTTATCGGGTAGTTTTTAACGCAGAGGACGCTGAGTACGCTGAGAAAAGAGCACCTGTTTTGTCCGCCTCTGCGTGCTCGGCGACCTCTGCGTTGAAAAAAGCATCGTGAGCTTTTCACTAGACACACTTGAATGGAAACCGCTGCTCGACCTCGTCGCGAGGAACGCGCAGACGCCGATGGGCGCCCAACGTATTAGCGATCTCAGGCCACTCGCAAGCCGCATAGAGCTCGATCACGCACTCGCCGCGGTCTCGGAGACCATCGAGCTAAGCGAGAACCAGATCACCTTCTCATTCAGCGGCCTCGAAGACCCCTCCGAAGCAGTCGCGATCCTTAAGATAGAGAACGCAGCGCTCGAACCAACTGTCTTGCTCGAGATCGCACGCGTCTGCAGCCAGGCTCTTTTTGCACGTGCCGCTGTTCAACCCCAAAAGGAGTCCGCGCCGCAGGTTTGGTCTATCGTCGAAAACATCCCGCCAACACTGCTCGCGGCTGTCGACCAAATAAATAGGAAGATCCTTCCCGGCGGCGAGATCGACGACTCTGCCTCGCCCGAACTCGCCAAGCTTCGCCGCGAGATCAATGCCCAGCGAGCCCGCTTGACCAAGACCCTCGAAACCGCGATGCGCGCCGCAGGCACAGCTATCCAGGACGAGATCGTCACGATCCGCAACGATCGGTACGTCATTCCCGTCAAGTCCGACTTCCGCGGCAAAGTAAGCGGTGTCGCCCACGGTTTCTCATCCAGCGGCCAGACCGTTTACATAGAGCCCATCGAAACGATCGAAGCCAACAACGAGCTCCAAAATCTGAAAGGCCAGGA
>CAZSOE010000063.1:0-309 GCA_964608335.1 uncultured Chloracidobacterium sp. | reverse complement strand
GAACGCGAAGTCGCTCGCATCCTGTTTTCTTTAACCGAACAGCTCCGCGAGCAACTCCCCGCCGTCGAGACAGCCGTCGAAGCCGTCACCCACCTCGACGCCATCAAAGCCAAAGTCGAATTCGCCCGCAAATTTGCGGCGACCGTCCCCGAGGTCACCGCCGATACGCTTGATCTGACCGACGCCAGACATCCTTTACTTGAAGAGAGTCTCAGGGAGGCCTCAACGCAAAGTCGCAATGACGCCAAGACGGCCAAGAAGGGCTCCCCTCCTTACGAAGGAGGGGTGGCCGCCGCTTCGGCGGACGGG
>CAZSOE010000062.1:0-9048 GCA_964608335.1 uncultured Chloracidobacterium sp. | reverse complement strand
TGGCGGGTGTTGACCCACCAGCGGGCGAGAAGGGACAGGGCGAAGGCGTCCGCGGCCACGGGGCGGACGGGGGCGTTTGCGTTCGGGGCGCTAGCTTGTGTAAAGCTTTAACCGGTCGGCGCCGCGGTAGAGGGCGTAGCCGATGATGCAGGAGAAGACGACCGAGAAGTAGAAGCCGACCATGCTGCCGATGAACCTGGCCGGGATGTTTCCCATGGTCGGCATGGCGAAGGGTAGGAAGACGATGGACAGGATCAGGTCAACCGCACCCGAGGCGGCGAGGAGGATGAATCCCATTACAAGGATAAGAACGTACGTGCTGCCAAGCCGCTTTATTGTATCCAGGCCTACCGTCGGGTTGATCGTGGCCATGAATGACCGTGTGTAGCCGGCCACGGCGCACGCCGCCGGAAAGTAGAACAAGCCCCACAGAAGCGTGATGCCGCCGGCGATCAGGAACAGGATCCCGTACCCGACGATCTGTTTGAGCAGCCCTTCGCGCTCGGCCGCGAGCGTATCCGGGGCCTTGCCTACCATCGATTCGAGCTGCGCCTTCTGATGCTGGCGCATCATTTCGTTCACCTGTTCGATGTCCTGCTCTTCCGTCAGCGCGTTGGGGTTGAATGTTTCGAGCGCCTCACCCGCTGAGCGCTCGTTCTCGATGGCCTCGATCCGCTGCCTTTGCTGCTCCTGCGACTTGCGCAACAGTTCCCTGACCTGCTCGCTCTGGCGAGTGGCGTTTGCAGCATACGGAAGCTGAGGGTTGACCGAGCGGACCGCGTCCGCCTGGACGCTGTTCAACTCGCTTCGCACCACGCCCATCACCATGAACACGGCGACCAGCACGACGGCGATGAACGGGCCGAAAGACGAGATGTAAACTCCGATGCTCAGAAAGAAGGGATGGACGACGTCGTCCCAGAGCGCAAAGTCGTCGAAGCTCGGCATGAAGTTCCGATCTAATCTGCCCTGCGTGAAATTGTCGACCGTATTCGCAAGGACGCCGAAGGTGAGCATGTTCGTCAGCAGTACGCAGATGATCGCCGACGCCATCAGCATGATGCTTCCGCCAAAACCCATTGCCGACTGGGCGATCGAGAAGATCGCGAACATCACGGCACCAAAGAACAGGCTCGTCTTGAACCTGAACGGGTGCGCCAGCGCACGGCCGAAATCACCAAACCCAAAAGGTGTTGACGATGCTTCGGAGCGTTCCTTTTGTTCCGTCTGCCGTCGCTCGAGTTCCGCCAGCGATTTGCACATCGCACCGCAGAACGGACAGATCTTTACGGTACCGCCGTATGAGTTCGGACACGCCTTACAGAAGGAGTTCCCGCAAGTCTCGCAGGCGTATGCCGCGGGAGCATCAGAATGGACCGAGCAGGCGGTCGGTTGCGGCGGAGGCGGAACGGGAACCTCGACATTTCCCCTGGACTGCACGGGCGCATCGGCTGAGGTCGTCGTGATCGACGGCGCGATCGGCTTACTATCGTCCTTTAGGTTGAAGAAAGCGACGAGGACCGGTACCTTACCGGCCTCGATCCAGCGAAGGTTGCCCTTGCGAACGCGGTCGATCCGCAGCAACGAGCCATCCGCGATCTTCGCGGTGAGCTCGTCGAACGTGGCGTCGCACGTCGCTCCGCCGACCTCGACCTGCCAGATCTCGCCTGGTGATGCATCCATACTATCTAAGCCACAAGACGGTCGAGGAGCGCGGTTTCGATCTCGGCTTCCGCCGCACGGCGTTCGGCCATTTGACGAACGATGCCATTCGCAACCTCGCCTGCTTCACATGCGGCGATCAGCGCTTCTACGACGTCCGACTGATAGCGGGTTCCGACAAAGCTCCGGAGCCGTTCAAGCGCCGCGCCGAGTTCCATTCCTTTCTGATAAGGGCGATCGATCGTCATCGCGTCGAACGTGTCCGCCACCGACACGATCTTTGCCTGTAGCGGTATTTCGTCGCCCTTGAGTCCCTGCGGATAGCCCTGACCGTTGACCATCTCGTGATGCATATACATTCCGGGGAGAAAATCTTTCATCGCAGGGATCTGGGACATGATCTTGTAGCCGCGTTGAGGATGGGTCTTCATGATCTCGTACTCTTCGTCGGTGAGCGCGGCGGGTTTCTTAAGGATCGCGTCGTCAACGGCGATCTTTCCTACGTCATGAAGCAGAGCGCTGATACGAAGCGTCTCAAGTTCGTCCGCCGGAAGATCCAGACGACGGCCGATCGCGACCGAGATCCGCGCCACGCGTTCCGAGTGGCCGCGAGTGTACTTGTCCTTTCCGTCGATGGCCGCGGCCAACGCCTTTACGGTTCCTACGAACAACTCACGGTTCTCCTCGGCCGCTTTGGCAAGATTTGCGATCTGTTCTTCGATCTTGCCGCCCATCAGGTTGAACGTCTCGCCAAGCGTGGCGATCTCAGATATCTTGTGCGTATCGACACGCGTCGAATAGTCGCCGCCGGCAATGCGCTTTGCCGCGTCCACGAGACGCAGGATCGGCTGCGTCATGAATCGCGAACCGATCAACCCCGCGGCAAGTGCGAAGGCAGCAAAGATCATGCTGATCAGCCACGTCTGCATCCGCATCTCGCCTACCGAGGCGAGCGCGCGCCTCTCGTCCTGCATCACGATCACGCCAACACTGTGATCAGGCGTCAGATTCGCTGTCGAGTATGCACCGAGCATCTCGTACGTTTCGCCGTCAAAGCTTGCAGTAAAAGGAACGAGCGCGGATTCAACCTGTTGGCCCGACTCGAGCCACTCACGCACGATCTTCAGGTCGCCCATCGGCATTTTTACCGCCGATAGCGATGGATCCGGATGAAATATCGCTTCGCCGCCCCGGTCGACCACGAAGACTATTGGAAGACCGGAATGCCATAGATCGATCTCTTTAGTGGCGGCCACGCCGACGACACTCTGGGAGATCGGCTGGAGCGATGCGATCGCAACTACAGTGACGTCGCCGCCGTTGTTCGAGCCTGCATGCGCGGCGAACGGCATCACCGAATGACCGCTTGCGAGCTTTCGCGGTTCACCAACGACCGTTCTAGCATCACCGGAGCCGCCGCGGAATTCCCCCGCGATCGCCTCAACTTCACCCCGGGTCGCGAACTCCGAGCGAAATACCGATAGAGGCTCGCCGTCGCGCGGCTTTACATACACCGCAAGCAGGTCCGGATTTTCGCGGAGAAGCGACCCGAGCTTTCCGTCGATCTGGGCCGAAGACACGACCGTTTCACCCGACAGCTCGATAGCCGTCGCCAGGCTCGAAATGATCGATGAGAATCTTTTGCCGAATATCTCGATCTGGCCCGCTTTCTCCTGAACGAGCTTAACCTGATAGCGATTTTCGGCTGCTCGAAGCTCACGACCGCTCTTGTCGGAAAGGAACCAACCTGTAAGCACAAGCGGAACGAGGCCCACCAATAGCAGGGTGGCCACGACCAGAATAATGAGATTGATACGTCTTGAACCGGCAAGCATTGTAGGAAGGCGGAACCCGGGCAGAACGGTCCCTAGACCCGATTTTACCTCGCAAAGTCCATAGGGTCAACAAGTTTGAACATACGAAGGGGGTTTAACAACCAGGGCGGCGAACGCCTATACTGTTTATTTTGCCCGTATTGAGGGCGCTGGACTTATGGCATTTTGGCGTCGGAAAAGGCATGGTGGGGAGTCGGGCTCGATCCTTGGGCTCGACCGGTCGATCGAGGAACTGAAACGCGAGGAGGAAGCAGCCGAGCGTGAGATAAGCGTGCGCCTGTCCCGAGCGATCGAGAAAACCCGGACGAGCATCAACACAAGGCTCGACGGGCTGTTCGAAGGGCGCAAACAGATCGACGAAGCATTCCTTGACGAGCTTGAGGAAATGCTCATTTCCACCGACATCGGTGTCGCGACGACAATGCAGGTGCTTGAGGCGGTGCGTCGCGGGGTTTCGAGGGCCGAGATATCCGACCTCAGCGCACTTAAGTCGGCGCTTAAAAATGAGCTTCTTGATATCCTTGCCGGATCTTCGAAAACGGGCGTGGCCGACGAACGAGGCCTCGACGAGTCGATCCGCCCGTATGTTCTGATGGTCGTCGGCGTGAACGGTGTCGGGAAAACTACCACGATCGGTAAGCTCGCGCAGAGGATCCGGGCTGAAGGAAATGACGTGTTGATCTGCGCGGCTGATACCTTTCGCGCGGCGGCGGGCGATCAGCTTGAGATCTGGGCGGACCGCGCCGGCGTGGAGATAGTGCAGCAAAAGCAAGGCACCGATCCCGCGGCCGTTCTTTTCGATGCGATCCAGGCGGCAAAGACACGCGGAACCGACGTCCTGATCGTCGATACGGCAGGACGATTGCATAATAAAGCGAACCTGATGGCGGAGCTTGAAAAGATGACGCGGATCGCCGGTCGCGAGGTTGAGGGAGCTCCGCACGAAACTCTCCTGGTCGTCGATGCGGTTACGGGGCAGAATGGACTCGAGCAGGCGCGACAGTTCATGAAGACCGCCAACGTCACCGGGATCGTGTTGACCAAACTCGACGGCACGGCGAAGGGCGGAATAGCCGTCGCGATAACGAAAGAACTCGGTCTGCCGATCCGATACGTCGGAACGGGCGAGACCGCCGAGGACCTGATGGTGTTTGACGCCGAAGCGTATGTTGATGGGCTCTTCGACCAGTGAAGAAGTTAGGGTGAACGCGAAAGACGAGACCTTTCTGAGGCTCGCTCTCGACCTGGCTGCCGAGGGCGTAGGCCTGGTCAGTCCGAACCCGCTCGTGGGCTGCGTGATCGTGTCGCAGGCCGGCGATGTCGTCGGCGAGGGAGCATATCGCTACGATCAGGTTACCCACGCCGAGTTGATCGCGCTCGCACAGGCCGGCGATGCGGCGCGCGGAGGCACGGCCTACGTTTCGCTCGAGCCGCACGATCACCATGGACGTACGGCGCCCTGCACCGACGCACTGATCAACGCCGGGATCAAACGTGTCGTGTGTCCTGTCGAAGACCCAAACCCGCTTGTTTCCGGTCGTGGTTTCGCGAGGCTCCGCGAGGCCGGTATCGATTTAGTCGCGGGCCTTCTTGCTGAGGAGGCCACGCGGCAGAACGAGAAATTTATCTGCTGGCATCGTCTGGGCCGTCCTTTCGTACATTTGAAGCTCGCCATGTCGCTCGACGGCCGCATCTCGTTGGATCGAAGCACGTCGACTGCATTGTCGGGCGAGACGGCCCGGCGGCGGGTCCACGAGTTGAGGCACGAATACGACGCGATCCTTGTCGGAGCCAACACGATAGTCGCGGACGATCCGAATCTGACCGATCGGAGCGGCAAGGCGAGGAGACGCCCGCTTGTGCGCGTCGTGCTTGATGCAAGGTTGCGGCTGGACGTCGCTTCCAATCTTGCAAGATCTGCGCGCGATATACCGACGATCATCTTCACTGCACGGGGCAACCCAGGCGGGGCCGAAGATCTGCGAGGCATGGGCGTAGAGGTTATCGAGATGAACGACGGCACTCGCGATCTTGGGGCTGTCCTCGACGAATTACGGCGCCGCGATATCCAGAGCGTCCTCGTCGAAGGCGGCGCGGCGGTCGCGGGCTCCTTCTGCGACGCTGGGCTCGTCGACAAGTTCACCTTCATTCTCTCGCCGATGATCATTGGCGGCCCGAGGGCTCCCCATGCGATCGACGGTCAGGGAGCGACAAACCTCGCCGAGGCCCTCCGGCTCAGGCAGGTATCGGTCGCTTCGCTCGGTGACGACATCGAGATCACAGGATATCCCGAACGGGGAACCGGCCAATGACCGTCCGACCGAAACGTTCCTTGGGCCAGAACTTTCTGCGCGACCGTAACATTGCCGATCGGATCATCGCGGCCCTTGATCCGGGCAATGAAGATCGCGTCGTTGAGATCGGTCCGGGACAAGGGGCTCTCACCGCAGAACTTATCGATCGGGTCGGCAATGTGTTCGCGATCGAATTCGACCGCGATCTTATCGAGACGCTTACAAGTCGATTCGCTGACCGGCCGCAGTTTACGCTCATTAATGCCGACGCGCTCGAGTTCGACTTTCGCACGCTGCCCGTTACTCCCGAGGAACCATCGAAGCTCGTCGCAAACCTTCCCTACAACATTTCTACGCCAATACTTCGACGCCTTATGACGGTGCGAGACCTTTTCTCCGTCGTGGTCCTGATGTTTCAGCGCGAGGTCGTTGAACGGATAACCGCGCCTGTCGGGACACGAGACCGTGGGTACATCACGGTGCTTGTTGAGAATGCATTCGAGGCCGAGCGGCTTTTCGACGTCAGTCCGGGCGCATTTTATCCGGTGCCGAAGGTGTGGAGTTCGGTTGTTCGGCTAACTCCCCGCGCGACCGATCCTGAGACTGACCGGGCTCTCGATCGACTGCTGAGCGTTGCTTTTGCCCACAAGCGAAAGACGATCCTGAATAACCTCATAACCGCGTTCCCGTCGGCTCGTCCTACGCTTGAAGAAGCCGGCATCGACCCAAAACGCAGAGCCGAAACGTTGTCCCTGGCCGAATGGAAGCGCCTTTCCGAGGCCCTTCGGGTTTAACATCGCGGGGCGATTCTTCTTTCCCGATCTGTGAAACACTGGTAGAATTAGACCCCAATGGCCCCCGCTGACTATTCGGTCCGTCCGCTCGCCGAGGGAGATCTCGGCGAATGGCTTCGCTTGAGGCGTCTTCTTTGGGACGAAACGAGCGAGGATGCCCATCGCGCCGAGATGGTCGGGATCATCGAGCACCCCGATTCGCAGCTCGTCGCCGTCGCCGATCTCGGAGGCGGAAAGCTTGCCGGATTTCTCGAAGCGAGCATCCGACCGCACGTTGAGGATTGCGAGACCGAAAACGTCGGTTATCTCGAAGGCTGGTTCGTTGACCCCGCGTACCGGCAGAATGGTATCGGAGGAGCGCTCGTGTTTTATGCCGAGGAGTGGGCACGGATGCGCGGGTGTACCGAAATGGCCTCGGACGCCGAGGTCAATAACACGGTAAGCCAGGAGGCACATGCGCGACTCGGCTACGTTGAGACGTCGCGCCTCGTGCACCTTCGAAAGGAGCTTGTCTGAGATGAGATCGTTTGCTGTATTTGCGATCGCAGTTGTTCTAACCGCAGTTCTCAGTTCACCGGCCAGCCTGCGTGGTCAATCGACCGACCAGAACTTCCCCACGCCGATCACAAAGAACGAGGTAGCAGGTTCGATACGCGCACGCGATATCGGTGATGCGCGCGTAACGTCTTTTTTCTATATTTTTGACGGCAGCCAGGGCGACATCTTCATCAACGTCGTCGCAAAGAATTTTTCTGGTGATATCGACGTGTTCACCGCTGACGCGCTGCGACCGCTGACGAAAATGGTCTTTTACGCCGACAGCGGTACGACCGAGACGGGGCGGCTCGTGTACCTGCGCAAACCCGAGCGTCTGATGCTGCGGATCGAGGGGCGCACTCCCAACGATGACCCGGCTGAATTTCAGATCAAGTTCGCAGGCAGCTTTGTTGCAATGGCCGCCAAAGGTGAAGAAGCTCCGCCAAAACTTGCAGCCACCGCGGAACGAAACCCCGAAGGTATTCGCGTTAACTCCGTCGGTACGATCCTCGAAACTGTCAAACCCACGAAGCCGAAGAACCCGGCGGAAGCCGCGACCAACCCACCCGAAACTTCGCAGAAAACCGAAACCCTTGCACCCGATAAAGTTGCAGAACCTGCCGAAAAGGTGGTCAAAACCGATGATGCCAAGCAGGAAACGACGGGGGCGAAACAGGAAACGGTGGATGCTAAGCAGGAAACCGTCTATGAGAACCCTACGGCCAAGGTGACTGTCGAGCCCGCCGCCGAAAATGCACCGGGCAAGGTAACCCCGCCGTCGCCACCGACCCGCAAGCGGGCCTCTGCCAAACCTCCGCCCGAAAAAAAGCCCGATCCCCTGGCGAACATCAAGCTAGTGGTCCAACTCAAAGACGGGACCGTCGTCGAATGGCCCATGAGCGAAGTGCTCAGATTCAACGTGGTGAACGGGATGCTTACGGTGACAGGCAAAGACCGTAAGGTGACCCGTTACTCGATCCTCGACGTGCTGCGCGTCACGATCGAATGAATCACGCGTAGCTGTGCAGTCCGGGCAGCAGGTAACTCACCCCGAGATAGGTAAAGATCACAAAGAGAAATCCGATGATCGCAAAGTAAGCTGAGCTTCGGCCCTTCCATCCGCGCGCGATACGCGTGTGCAGGAACGCCGCGTAGGTCAGCCACGCGATCAGTGCTCCCGTCTCCTTTGAATCGAAGCCCCACGGCCGGCCCCATGATTCGTTCGCCCATATCGCGCCTGTGATAAGCAGTACGGCGAGACCCGCGAAAGCCAGACACGCAGTTTTGTACATCAGGCTGTCGAGCGAATCCAGGCTAGGCAGTCGCTCGCGCAGCTTGTCGGTGCGGAAACTGAAGAAGATCACAAAGAGCGTTCCCACGAGCGCCGTGATCAGCGCGGCGATCTCGACGGGGTTTGTGCCGAGGTTAAGAAACATCCTGTCGCCACTTCCCTGCACGTACTGGCGCCCCATCTGGTCGAACTGACGCGGCGTCATTTGCGCCAGCTCCTGCGTCGTCATCTGCTGGTTCTCGGCCATCGCCATTCCGGCGACAATATATTGGTTCGGGTCGGCGGCGAGTTGGGCACGCAACCTGGCGGGAACATCCGAGTTCGACCTGATCCCGACGACAAGGATCGCGAGCGAGATGACCTGCGCCGCGAATGCAGCCCAGAGAACATAATGCCCGATCTTCTTCGCCGTCAGGCTCTCCTTGTACGTGTACAGCAAGAAGCAAATGACAACGGTAACCAATAGAACGCCGGCGACGGCAAGCGCGGGACCGGCGTACGGTACCTCGAGGCGAACCGGGGCCGAGAAGGGTTTTTTGCCCGTTTCATTCGGAACAAATAGGCCGGCGCGATAAACGAATTCCGTAAACACCGAAAACTTGCTGACCGTAGCAATGACCGCGAGCGCAAAAAGG
>CAZSOE010000061.1:6093-9160 GCA_964608335.1 uncultured Chloracidobacterium sp. | reverse complement strand
GTGATCGTGTCATAGAGTTTCGACGTATTCTCTATCATCGCGATCGCCTGGCGCGCGTCGCCGTTAGCCATTTGGACGAGCCATTGCTTTGCTTCGGGGTCGAGCTCAAAGCCGGTACGGTCGATGATCGCCGCGATATTCACATCCGACAGCTCATTCAGCACAAAGACGCGCAATCGTGACAGCAGCGGCGAGATGACCTCGAAGCTGGGGTTCTCGGTGGTCGCACCGATCAGCACCAGGTCACCGCTCTCGACGAACGGCAAGAGAAAATCCTGCTGTGCCTTGTTAAAGCGATGTATTTCGTCGAGGAATAGGGCCTTGGGTCTTTGGTCTTCGGCCTTTGAGCCTGGCAGTGCGAGATCGAGTTCGCCCTGTTTGTCGGGTTGCCTTTTTACTTTTTCGTTTTTAGTTTCGCCGAGAAGGCGGCGAATGTCGTCCTTTCCCGCCGAGACCGCAGAGAGTTCGTGAAATTCTGCGTTTATCGCATTTGCGTAGATACGTGCGAGTGTTGTCTTGCCGGTCCCCGGCGGTCCCCATAGCACGAACGAGAATACGTGCCCCTGCTCGATCGCGAGCCGCAGCGGCTTGCCCTCGCCGACGAGATGTTCCTGGCCCACAAAATCGGCAAGAGTGCGCGGGCGTATCCTGCTGGCAAGCGGTTCCATAACTGAGCGTAACGGATTATATCTCAGTTGCTATCGCGATGTTATGTTTTGACCGCTTCTCTCGATCTCGAATCAATGTTGATGTCCTGTCTGGCCTTGCTGGGATTTAAGATATTCGGCGCGCAGCATAAAGCTTCCGGTTGTGACAATTCGTTCGCCCACTGTCAGTCCTTCGACGATGGGATAACGGTCACCTGATCTCTGACCCAATCGAACGGGCCGCAATTCAAATGTGTTTGGATCGGCCGTAGCGACAAACACGACATCACGGCCGTTTATGGTCTGCACTGCCGAAGCCGGTATGACTGCCAGCGTCCGCTCTCCGCTTTGAAGGCCGCCGAGCGAAACGTTTACATACATCCCGAGTTTGAGAGAACCGCCGTGGTTTTCCAACTCGACCCGTACCTTTGCCGTACGTGTTGCCTCATCGATCTGCGGATCGATGTAGGCCACCTGACCGCGAAACACCCGATCGGGAAAAGCCTCGGCAGCGATCGTAGCAGGCCCGCCGACCCGCAATCGCGAAACGTCGCGTTCGTAAACCTGCGCGATCACCCAGACGGTAGAGAGGTCGGTAATACGGAGGAGTTCCTTATTCGCGTCCACAACCTCGCCGGCATTGACTGAGCGGCCGGTCACCGTCCCCGTTACGGGCGACGCCACGGCCAATTCTGCAGTAACTTGCGCTGATGAGCTGAGAGCATTAACACGAGAAGGCGACATTCCATACAGTATCAATCGCTGTCGCGTAGCGGCGAGATCGCTTTCGGCGGTTCGAAGCTTGTTCAGCGATTCTTCGTTTGCGGACCTTACTTCGGGACTGATGGGCAAAAGCTGCGTCGCACGCTGTTCTCGGAGCCGGGCCTCCTCCAGATCGGCTTCGGCGGTTCGCAGCTTCGTGTTGTCCTGTTCCAGTTCCTCGCGGCTGGCGGCCCCGATGCGCAAAAGCCTCGTGGTCCGTTCGTACCGGTTCCGCATCTCACTCAAAGCAGCCTCCGCTGCCCGCCGCTGTCTGGTCGCTTGTTCCAGCTCGCTTCGTCCGGGTTGATTGATCGCAACCAGTCGCTGAGTTCGCTCATAACTGCGCCGTGCATTCTCAACTTCGGTACTGAGGGCCAGATATCGCGACTGTGCTTGGGCAAAATCATCGCTAAAGATGACCGCGACGGTCTGCCCGGCGTTTACGCGCTCACCGAGCTCCGGGAGAACCCGCCTTACGATCCCACCGACCAATGCAACTGCGGGCGTCTGGCGATAAGCGTTTGCTTCGATAACGCCAGTTGCGGCGAGGCTTTCGCTTTCCGGTGTTAGTTGTTCGCCGACAGTCTCGATCGTGACACCCGCATTCTGTAACTGTTCCGGGGAAAGCGTTAGCCGCTCATTCGCGGCGACCTCCGCGGGCGAAGTCTCGACGCCGACGTTCCTTGGCGGCGGCACCGGACGGCCGGCCTCGCGGCCAAGTCCGCCAAAAAACCAGGCTATGAGCAGGACCACCAGGAGTCCCGCGAAGATCATCGCCGCGATCGTCGCCGGATGGTGACGGCGGGCCGTAACTCGGTCATCCTCCGAGTGGTTTGGAGTGTCTTCGTCTTCGTGCGGTCTGTTTTCGTCACTCATTTGTTTGTAAGTTCCGGAGCGTTGGAGACCCGCAATATCTCGATCCGTGCAAGGTATGCCTCGAGAAGCTGCTCCACGTATCCGTTTTCGGTTTCGATATACCGGTGATGTTCGGCGATGTAGTCCAGCAGAGTTTTCGAGCCGAGCTCATAGGTCTGTCGCACTACGTCCAAATTGGCGGCCGCCTGATCGCGGACGCCGACGCGGTAGATCTCCTTTGCTCGCATCGCCCGGTTGTAACGAACGAAGGCAGCCGAGACTTCGCGTCGGATCGTGAGCTCACCAAACTCGCGACCCGCTCGGGCGGACTCTTCTTCGAGTCGAGCCGCAGCGACCATTCCCTGGTTGCGATCTCGGACCGGCAGCATCAGTTTCACCCCGAACGTAAAGAACTTCATCTTCTGGTCTATCGGGAGCAGGGCGCCGGTATGTTCTTCGATGCCCAGTAATGGGAAACCCGTGCGCATTCGCTGATAACCGAGCATGAGATCCGCGTCGATACGGCCCTCGGCACGGGCCTGTGCGGCACGGGCCGCCGCGAGACCTTCCACCGCTCGGGCTCCGAGAAGATCCGGCCGAGTGCGGAGCGCTCTTTCTTCAGCTCCAATTATCGGGGGAACGGGTTCCAGCATCTGTTCGAGGCTGCCGCGCAATCTCAGGGGCTGGTCCGGCGTCATCCCCAAAAGATTAGCCAGCTCCAACAGACGCAACTGAACCGCTGCCTCAGCCGATTCGCGCATTGCGCGGTTGCGGTTGAGCTCCACGGCCTCCATATTCTGTTC
>CAZSOE010000061.1:4673-5993 GCA_964608335.1 uncultured Chloracidobacterium sp. | reverse complement strand
TGATGGGTTGGCACGAAGGCCTGCCTGGCGCACTAGGGCTTCACCGGCTACGGCCTCCTTGCGCATCGCGATCAGCTCGGCATTATTTGCGAGAGCTGTGTCAACGGCACGATCGACCGTGAGGCCGCCGATCGGGTCAAGGTAGCGGGTATGATCTGTTGCAGGTGTCGGCTGGACGTTCTGCGCGCAAACAGATGATCCGACAAACAGCACTGTCGCGGAGATCAGAAGGGTTTTTGTGACTACCTTATACACGTCGTTCAATGATCATGTGCTTCGAGAAAATCGCCGCGCGGGCCGACACCTTCCTTGTGGACGAGCTCGGCCCCGTGATGCCCGGTGATCGCCACTGCGCCTGCCGCAGCTGCAAGCAGCAGGGTCGCGGCCAGCTCGCTCCACCAGCGACTTTTGAGGATGAGCTTCGACGCCGATTTGGCCGCGAGGCCTGCGACGGCGAACCAAAAGGTCAACGACGCGTACAATTCATGTTCGAGCAGCAGGCGTTGAGAGTTCTCCGTCAGGCCCGTCGTGTGCGGGTGGAAGGTGTTTGAAGAAAGCCAGGCCGTTACAGAGCCGAACAAAGTAAATGCAATAACGAGCCAACTCAACTCGTTCCGAAAGACCGTGAACGACACGATCTGCAGGATCGCCGCGAGAATTATCAGCACTATCGGAAAATGAACGATCAACGGATGGAGCGTCGGAAACTCGGAAACTCCGCCGCGAGGATCGTGGGCTGTGGCCGCCGGTAGTGCTTCGACGTTCGCATTGCTCTCGGCGGTCGCATTTCTTGCCGGCTTATTGGTGTTATGACCTTCGTGCGCGCTGACCTCCCCGCCGATAATAGCGAAGAGAAGGACAACGAAGATGATCGCCATGCTAACCTTCATTCGTTTTTACCTCCCGTGTCAGTTCATGTAGACGTAACCAGTAAAAAATGACCGGCGTGACGATGAGGACATGGATAAGGCTTGAGACCATTCCCCCGAAAACTGGAATCGCCAGCGGGCGCATCACCTCTGCGCCGGCACCGGTGCTCCACATGATTGGCAACAGGCCGGCGAGAATCGTCGTAACAGTCATTACCTTGGGCCTGAGGCGGAGCAGTGCGCCTTCGGTGACAGCTTTCAGGAGCGAGTCGCGGTCGAGCATTCCCAACTCGCGCTTTTTTCGGGCAACAGCCTCCTCCAAATAGACGACCATCACTATTGCGGTCTGGACGGCTGCTCCAAACAGCGCGATAAATCCAACCCACACGGCGACCGAAAAGTTGTATTGCAGAAGCCACAAAAGATAAAAGCCTCCGGTCAGGGCGAACGG
>CAZSOE010000061.1:0-4573 GCA_964608335.1 uncultured Chloracidobacterium sp. | reverse complement strand
ATCGGGAACCGCTTGCGGCCCTCGATCGTCACCGTCAAATTGGCCTCACCCACACCCTTTTCGATCACGGCCTGGATCGCGGCGACGTCGATGCCGTAGCGGGCCGCCGCCGTCCGGTCGATATCTATGTCAATGTACGGGGCTCCGCCGATCTGTTCGGGATAAACGTCGGCCGCGCCCTCGACACCTCGGACGGCAGACGCTATCTGTCTCGAAACATGCTCAATGGTGCCCAGATCGTTCCCGTAGATCTTGATACCGATCTGGGACCGGATGCCGGTGGCCAGCATCTCGATCCGGTTAATGATCGGCTGCGTCCAGATATTAGTTACGCCGGGCATTTGCAATGCCGCGTCGAGCTCGGCGATCAGCTTTTCCCTTGTCATTCCGGCCCGCCATTGAGTCTCCGGCCTGAGGCTGATAACCGTTTCGTTCATGTTGATCGGCGCCGGGTCGGTCGAGGTCTCGGCGCGTCCGGCCTTGCCGACGGCCGATGCAACTTCCGGAAAGCCGGCAATTATTTCGTTTTGCCTGCTCAGGATACCCGTGGCTTCATCCAGCGAGATACCGGGATCGGTAACCGGCATATACAAGAGATCACCTTCATTGAGTGGAGGCATGAACTCACTGCCGACGCCGGTCGTCGCTATCATTGCGCCCACGAAGAAAAGGAATGCGAGGACGACCGTGATCACGCGGTTGCGAAGGGCCTTTTCCAATAGCGGCTGGTAGAAACGGCGCAGAACGCGCATGATAGGGTTCGCTTCTTCGGGCCTCAGCTTTCCTTTCAGGAGAAACCCGCATAGAACCGGCACGAGCGTGACGGCCATCACCGCGGCCGCGATCATCGCGAACGTTTTTGTGTATGCCAGCGGGTGAAATAACTTGCCTTCCTGACCGGTAAGCGCGAAGACCGGGACAAAGGCGACGACAATGATCGCCATTGAAGAGAAGATCGGACGGCCGACCATTCTTGTCGCGCCGCGTACGATTTGCCAGACGCGCTCGCGATCGGTAAAGCTCAGCCCCTCCTTCTCGATCGCGCGGTATGCATTTTCGGTCACGACGATGCCGGCATCGACGAGATCTGACACCGCGATCGCGATGCCCGCAAGCGACATGATGTTCGATGTCACTCCCATTAGGTACATGAAGAGAAAGGACACGAGGGCCGCAAGCGGCAGCGGAATTGTGACAATGAAGATCGATCGGAAATGCGCCAGAAAAATGAGGTTGACCAGTGTAACGAGGACGAACTCCTCGATCAGGGCCCATTTGAGCGTATCGGCCGTCCGATTGATCAATTCGGTGCGGTCATAGAAGGGAACCAGTCGAACACCTTCGGGCAGCCCCGGCTTTATTTCCTCGATCTTTTTCTTGACGGCTTCGATCGCTTCGAGAGCGCTTACACCGTAGCGCATGATGACAACGCCGCCGACGGCTTCCTTGCCGTTTTTATCCAGCGAACCGGTTCGAAAGGCATTACCGATGCGCACCTCAGCCACGTTGCGGACAAAGATCGGCGTGCCGTTGCTCGTACCGATAACGATGTTTTCGACATCTGCCGCCGATTCGACGAGCCCAAGCCCGCGGACGACGGCCCATTCGCCGGCCTGTTCGACCACATTCCCGCCGACATTGTTATTGGCTCGTTCGACAGCTTCGACCACCGCCGACAACGACATGTTCACGGCCCGCAAGCGGTTCGGATCGACGTCTATCTGATACTGTTGAACGTAGCCGCCAACGGTCGCGACCTCGGCGATCCCGGGCGTGGAATTGAGCTGGTAGCGCACAAACCAGTCCTGCAACGTCCTCAGGTCGCGCAGGTTCATCGTGTCCGATTCGAGCGTGTACCAATAGACCTGGCCGAGTCCGGAAGCGTCGGGGCCGAGCGTAGGGGTTACTCCTTCGGGGAGTTGCCGCGTGACCAGGTTGAGCCGTTCGAGAATTCGCGTCCTGGCCCAGTAGAGTTCCACGTTGTCTTCAAAGATCACGTTGATCATCGAAAAACTGAACGCGGAACTCGCACGGACGGTCCGGACACCTGGCAATCCCTGAAGGTTTGTGACCAGGGGATACGTGACCTGATCCTCGACCTCTTTAGGCGAGCGGCCGGGCCAGTCGGTAAATACGATCACCTGGTTGTCCGATACGTCCGGTATCGCATCTATCGGCGTACGGGTCAGCGCCCAATACCCCGCGATCGCGATCGCAACATAGAGTGCGAGAACGACAATGCGGTTGGCGATAGACCAGTCGATGAGCCAGTTGATCATAGAAGGCTACTGTGCGGTTATCGGCAGGTTCGCGCGGCCCTTGCCCGCGGCACCTTCATAAGTGATCTGCGCTTGCCACTCCCCCGACATTTCGAGATTTACGCTGCCTGAATAAATCCCGGGGGCGTTTGTAGTGGACAAGGTGGCAGCGTTATTCATAACCGCCATCGAACCCATCGCAGGCATGTGGAAATTAACGGCGGCGGAGCCTATCTCAACCGGCTTGCCCGATGCGTCGGTGAATGTGAGCGTAAACGTCTGCTTTCCTTTGCGCAGCACTCCGTCAGCGTTTGCAATCGCCGCCGTCAGATTATTTCCCGCCGGTCCACTTTTTATTGTCGTTCCGGCATCCGTTCCGCCGCCGCCCGATCCGCAGGCGAGTGCAAGAATGGTAAAGATTAGAACGATAAGACTTATATATATTCGAATCATAGTGCCTCCAGAAATGCCCGCGGTTAGTTGAGTGGTAACAACTACCATTCAAGATCGCGAGACGAAAACGTACCTCAGGTTACAAAGTTCTATTAATTTCAGAGCTAAATCAGGAATGAGTGCAGGCGCAGATACACCTTAGAAGGAGGTGCAAGGGCTAGATGGGATTTGCCCGGTCGGTTACCGAACGCCACACGGTGAGGGCTCAACCGGAAACTGCCGCCAAAGAATCCGTGCTGGTTATCCGCTTCGCAGCTACCGGTGATGGTTCGAAGTTGCGTATCGGAACCTTTCGCTTGCGGCTCATGGGCCGCTATTCGAGTGCAGTCGTTGTCGCAGCAAGGCGGGGCCGAAATCGAGCGTTGACTTGAGACTTTTCGTTTGCAACATGAGTGCTCCTCGCCGCCGGTAAAGCACGTACATACGCCAGCCATAGCTTGAGCGACCAGTGCGAACAAAACGAGGATGATTGCAAACGACTTCATCAACTAATCTGAAAACGGAAATGAAATTTCGCAATGTCGAGAACATACAGGGCCCCACTTGGTCTGAGTTGCGCAGAATCTCGACGATCTCTATTGGCGAACGGTGAAACGGATCTTCTTTAATCCTTTGGCTTTATTCGCGCCTACCTTCCCTCATCAGCAACTGACGTGCCAACGCGACCAAAACGCGTACTTCGGAAATTCTTGCTGTGTATTGTTGGTCAATAAAACACCAAACTGCGAAAGTTCCCGCGCTTTGCGCCTACGCGGTCGCGAGCAAGGTCATCATCAACCTCGTGCTCTGGAGGTTCTGCCGGAGGACAAGTCCGGAGTCGGTTTACGGCGAGGAGGTTAGGATATGGACGCGATAGAGATTGTCGTGATCGTGGGCGCTATCTACTGCCGTTCAAAACCACGCCGATTGAATTCACGCCCGAAGAAGTACGCGAGTTTACATTCGCGTGCGGGGTGAACATGCTTCGCGGGGAAACTGATCGTACAGTAGACGGCAAATGTCGTAAAGACATTGTCTGATAACAGACAGGTATGTTCGATAGCGGACGTTATTTGAGGTTCGGATGCTTCGGTCGTAAAGCAGCACAATTGCTGGTAGCTGTTGGTTTCGCCGCGATAGGGGCTTGGGTGGAGACGATCATACGCTAAGGCACGCCTGTTGCACCTACCTGCGGGCTACGGATTTCGTTCCAGGGAGGATCGCATGGGGGAGAATTTCGGCAACAAAATGAAAGTTCGGGCGGCGGCCTTACTTTTTTGCGTGGTGGCGATCGGTTCGTCAGCAGGACTGATCCGCGTCTCCGCTCACGGCGGCGAGGACCATGGAGCGGATAAACCGAAGACCGAAACGACGGCCAAAGGCGTGGTTCTCAGGACGACCCGTCTCGGAGATTTCGAGGTCACGGTCAAGCATCCGCCTCTGAAACCGGGCACGATCGCGCACGGGAATCTGTTCGTGACCAGGTATGCCACCAACGAACCCGTCGACGCAGGCAATGTTCAGGTGGTCCTCGAGGCGCCAGGCGGTTCGGTGTCCGATGTGGCGGCGGAGAAGTCCGCGACGGTCGGAAGCTATGCTCTCGATATGCCCGCCCTGACCGATGGAGAATACACGCTCTTGGTGACGCTAACTGCCGGCGGCAAGGCGAGCACCGCGACTTTTTCCGGCGTCGAGGTGCGTAATGGAACGCCCGCGTCCGCTGCCGCCGCGTCCGGGGCCGGACTTTTGTTGACCGCGATGTTCCTGATCGTGGGGATCGGCCTTTTCGCAGCCCTCGTTTACCTGTCGATTCGGGTCGCCGGGCGCCGGACGCTCAGGGAGGAAACCGTTTCCGCGTGAGCGCATTTCTCTTCCTAAAATCT
>CAZSOE010000060.1:1668-9173 GCA_964608335.1 uncultured Chloracidobacterium sp. | reverse complement strand
TCTGGCTATGAAAGCTGGCGAAAAAAGCTGGTTCAAAAAGTGGCTTTTCGAGGGCGTGGCCGAGATCGAGGGCCCGCATGAACCGGAAGGCCGTCACCGGCGCCATTCCTGGTGGAAGGTGATGTGCCTGACGGGCGTCGATTACTTTTCGACGCTCGGGTATCAGCCGGGCATAGCATTTCTCGCGGCCGGAGCGCTCTCGCCATTCGCGACGCTGGTCCTCGTCCTGCTCACGCTGTTCGGAGCGCTTCCGATGTACAAGCGAGTCGCGGAAGAGAGTCCGCACGGCGACGGCTCGCTGTCGATGCTCGAGAACCTCTTGTCCCGTTGGAAGGGCAAGATGTTCGTACTGATCCTGCTCGGTTTCGTCGCGACAAGTTTTATCATCACCATCACCCTCTCCGCTGCGGATGCGACGGCTCACATTGTCGAGAATCCGTTCGTCCACGAGCACCTCAAATTCCTCGACTATCCCGTTCCGGTGACGCTTGTCCTCATCGGGCTTCTCGGGGTCGTCTTTCTGCGCGGTTTCAATGAGGCGATCGGCATTGCGGTTGGTATAGTCGCTTTGTTCCTCACTCTAAACGTTGTAACCATTGCTCGCGGACTTTACGAGATCGGATGGGTACGCCCCGAGATATTTCCGAACTGGCAGGCTCTCGTTTGGAGCGATCCTTCGGTCGGCGGCAGCGCGATCTGGCTCGTCGCCGCGTCACTTTGGTTCTTTCCGAAACTGGCGCTCGGCCTATCGGGTTTCGAGACCGGCGTTGTGGTGATGCCGCTCGTCAAGAGCGACGAACCGCTGCCGGCGGAAAAGAAGGCCTCGATACGCCGAACAACGGCGTACGCCGAGGCCGGGCTGGACGAGGCCGAACAGCGCTACATGGCCGGTCGGATCCGCAATGGCAAGAAACTGCTCAGCGGAGCCGCTCTGATCATGAGCCTGATGCTCGTCGGCAGCAGTATCGTGACCTCGATGCTCATACCGGCTGAGCTCTTCCAACCGGGCGGTGCGGCCTACGGGCGTGCTATCTCGCATCTCGCCCACACGCTCCTCGGCGAGGTGTTCGGCACGGTGTATGACATTTCGACGATCATGATCCTTTGGTTCGCAGGGGCCTCGGCGATGGCGGGCCTTCTGAACATAGTTCCGCGTTATCTGCCGCGGTACGGAATGGCGCCGGATTGGGCGAGGGCGACGCGGCCGCTTGTTTTCGTTCTGACCGGGATCTGTTTCGTTGTCACGATCTTGTTCCAAGCCGATGTCAACGCGCAGGGCGGAGCATACGCGACCGGAGTTCTCGCCCTGATGACGTCGGCGTCGGTCGCCGTGATGATCTCGTCGTGGCGCAAACGAAGTGGGACCTGGCCGCTCTTCGCTCTGATAACCCTTGTTTTTATCTACACGATCGCGGTCAACATCATCGAGCAGCCGAGCGGCATCCAGATCGCCGGTTTCTTCATAATTGCAATAATTGCGACCTCGTTCATCTCGCGCGCGATGCGTTCTACCGAGATCAGGATCGATCAGATCGAGCTCGACGCGGCGGCGCAGGCGTTTCTGGACGAGATCGAAGCCGAGGGCGAGATACGTATTGTGACGAACCGCCGTGAAACAGGCGATACCACCGAATATCGCTTTAAGGAACACGAGAAACGGGTCGACAATCACATACCTTCGTCAGATCCGGTCCTGTTCTATGAGATCGAAACCGGCGATGCGTCCGAGTTTAAGGGAAGATTGTTCATCCGAGGTGTCGATGTCGAGGGCTATCGTATCTTGCGTACACAAGCCCCGGCGGTCCCGAACGCAATAGCCGCGTTCCTTTTGTACCTGCGCGATAAGACGGGCAAGATCCCGCACGTTTATTTCGGATGGAGTGAAGGTAATCCGATAATGTACCTGGCAAGGTACATTCTCTTTGGCGAGGGAGATACGGCGCCCGTTACGCGGGAGATATTGCGGCAGGCCGAACCGGATCCCGAACTCCGGCCTAACGTTCACGTCGGCGGCTAGCCCTCAGCTGCCAGCGGCTGCACCGACTGTGGTCTTTGTCTCAATGAAGCAGGCCCTACAGTAAACGGGCCGACCCTGCGAGGGATAGAAAGGAATTGTGGTTTCCTGCTCGCAGCGCGCGCAGACTGCCGTTATTTTCATGACGGCCGATTTGCCGTTCAGCTTTGCACGTTCGACCAGCGCCAAGCGACGGTTCTTTGCCTTCTTACATGCCTTACAGCGCTTCGGGGGATGCGCGAGACCCTTTTCAGCGTAGAACTGCTGTTCACCTTGGCTCCAAACGAACACCTCGCCACAATCGATGCATTCGATCGTGATATCGCTGAGCTCACTCTCCGGCGCCGCACCAACGGGCCCTTTCTCCGCAAGGTCGTCGTGGACCGACATAACCCAACTCCTTGGTTCAGCCGATGCTCGTTTCGGCAAAACGAGATCGATATAGTAGATTCTACGGTGAGGCCGTCCGGCGAATCGTACGTCACTGCAAAGATGGGGATACAAAGAAGTTACAACTATCGGGCCGAAGTGTCAAGAGTCTTGTCAGCGAGGGCTGCAAGATGAATGTGCTCGTCGTAGGCTCGGGCGGCCGGGAACACGCTATTTGCTGGGCCTTCAGACGTTCCGAGCGTATAGAGAGGCTGTTTTGCGCGACCGGCAACGCAGGAATTGGGGATGTCGCCGAGTGCGTACCGATCCGGCCGGACGATCCCGCCCAACTTGCAGGATTCGCCCGCGAAAACCGCGTTGATATGACTTTTGTCGGGCCCGAAGGGCCCTTGGCCGCGGGGATCGTCGACGAATTTGAAGCCTCGGGGCTGGCCACGGTCGGCCCTGGCCGGCTGGCTGCAAGATTAGAGGCGAGCAAGGCGTTTGCCAAGGAGTTCATGGTCCGCCACGGCATCCCAACCGCGATGTACGAGACCTTCGCCTCTCCCCGGGAAACGATCGAGGCGCTGAATAGTGGGAAATTCGGCGACCCGGACCGGCCCGTCGTCGTAAAAGCGGACGGTCTTGCTGCCGGCAAAGGCGTCGTCGTGGCCGCCAACCACTCCGAAGCGATAGCCGCGATCGGCGGAATGAATAAGCTTGTCGGCGACCGCGCTAGTGAAAAGATCCTCATAGAGGAATGTCTGACCGGGCGCGAGGTCTCGCTGCTGATGTTCGCCGCGGGCGAGAGTTACTCGCTAATGCCGCCGACACGAGATCACAAACGCATCGGGGAAGGTGATAGCGGCCCTAATACAGGTGGGATGGGCGCCATCACCGACCCATCGCTTCTGTCCGCTGAGCAACTCTCAGTGATCGAGGCGACGATCATCCGCCCAACCTTACAAGGCTGCATTGCCGAGGGGATGCCGTTTCGCGGAGTGCTTTTTCTGGGCTTGATGATGACCGACGACGGAGCGAAGGTACTCGAATACAACGTTCGCTTCGGCGATCCGGAAACGCAGTCGATCCTTGTCCGGCTTCAGACGGACCTTACGGACATCTGCGAAGCCATGTTGGCCGGCCGACTGGACGACGTGTCAATAGACTGGCGACCGGGAAACTCAGCCTGCATCGTTCTTGCTTCGGAAGGCTATCCGGGCGAACCGGCGACCGGCCACCTGATCGCCGGGTTGTCTGAGGCGGGTTCGATGAAAGGCGTCCAGATATTCCACGCCGCGACCGCCGCAGGCGAAAGCGGCGGACTCGCGACATCAGGCGGAAGGGTACTCGGCGTCACGAGCGTTGGCGATGATCTCGAGCAGGCACTGGCTCGCGCTTATGCCGCCGTCGATAAGATCAGCTGGCCCGGGATGCAATTTCGTCGCGATATCGGGCGATGAGCGATCAGGAATCTTGATGGATCACGGAAGTTATTCTATATTCGTCTGATGGTTTGCAGTTTATGACGAAAGTCGCGATCGACAGCTCCGTCCAACCGGCCCCTAAGACAGAGACAACATTCAGAATAGATTTCGAGCTCGAGCGGAGCCTGCCGCCGGCGATAGCGGCGCTCGATCCGATCTCGCGCAATTTCTACTGGTCATGGCAGCCGGATGGCCCGGCCCTCTTTCGTGACCTCGATCCGGTCCTGTGGCAGGAATGCGAACAGAATCCGCGCTTGTTCTTAAAACGCGTTGGCGCCCTCAGGTTTTGGCAAAAGGCCGCAGATCCCGAATATGTCGATCGCGTCCGGCGATTCGAAGCGGCCCTCGACCGATACCTGGCCGACGGATCCACCGAATATCGGGGCTGCGTGGCATACTTTTGCGCCGAGTACGGCGTGCATAATTCACTTCCCAACTACTCCGGCGGTCTCGGCATGCTTGCCGGCGACCACCTAAAGTCGGCCAGTGATCAAAACGTGCCGCTCGTGGCGATCGGGCTCTTATATCGTTACGGCTACTTCCGTCAGCAGATCGGTCACGACGGCTGGCAGCAGGAGCGTTATAACGATGTCTTCGAATCGGAGCTGGCGCTCGAACCGGTCCTTGGTCAAGACGGCGAGGGTCTCACGGCCTCGGTGCACATCCGCGGCCGGGAAGTCGTGGCCCGCGTATGGCTGGCAAGGGTCGGACGTGTCCCGCTCTATCTCCTTGACAGCAATTTGCCCGCGAACGATGAGGTCGATCGCTTTATCACCGGCCACCTCTACGGCGGCGATACCGAGACCCGGATCGTACAGGAAAAGCTGCTGGGGATCGGAGGCGTACGACTACTCCGCGCCCTCGGGCTCGATCCGTCGGTCTATCATCTCAACGAAGGGCACGCCGCCTTTTCGACGCTTGAGCTTGCAAGCGAGTTTCTTTCCGCGAATCCTGGTGCCTCCTTCGCCGATGCGGCCGCTTCCGTACGCGAGCGATGTGTTTTTACAACTCACACACCGGTGGCGGCGGGAAATGACGTTTTTAGAGCGGATGAGTTGGTTCCGTGCTTCAGCAAGGAATATGTGGCGTCGCTCAAACTTACCGAAAGTGAGTTTCTCGCTCTCGGCCGAGCCGATCTGACGAACGACGACGAGCCGTTCGGCATGACGCCTCTCGCTATCCCGATTTGCCGTTCGACGAACGGCGTCAGCCCCAAGCACGGCGAGGTGTCGCGCGAGCTGTGGCATAAGATGTTCCCGAAGGCCGCGGATGCCGCCGATGTGCCGATCACGTCGGTGACAAATGGCGTTCACCCGACAACGTGGATCGCGCCGCTTTTTCAGGACCTGTTCCGGCGCGAGATCGGCGACGATTGGCGAGCTTTGACGAACGACGCCGAACAATGGGCTCAGGCGATCGACAGGATCGCGGAGAGCGACGTATGGAGCACCCACCAGACGCTCAAAAGCCTGCTGATCGCGAATGTCCGTGAGCGTACGAGAACGAAAGATACGGGCGACGTCGATACGATCCACGAGCACGCGGATACGAGCGGTCTGCTGTCGCCCGATGTGCTGACCATAGGGTTTGCGCGACGGGTGGCCGCATACAAGCGCTGGGACCTCATTTTGACCGACCTTCCGCGGCTGCTTCGAATGGTCGATGACGAGGGCCACGCGGTTCAGTTCGTTTTTGCCGGCAAGGCTCATCCGCAGGACCGAACGGCAAAGACGATCCTGCAGGAGCTGATGCAGATCAACCACGATTCGCACTGGCAGCGGCGTGCGATCTTTCTCGAGGATTACGATCAGGATGTCGCCCGGTATCTGGTCCAGGGCGTCGACGTGTGGCTCAACGTTCCGCGGCGGCCGATGGAGGCGAGCGGCACGAGCGGAATGAAGGCGGCAATGAACGGCGTTCTCAACGCCTCGATCCTCGACGGCTGGTGGATCGAAGGATACAACGGCACCAACGGCTTCGCTATCGGCCGGGACGGCGACGCTGACGACAGCGAACAAGCCGATGCGGCAGACGCGGAGGCGCTTTACGATCTCCTCGAAAACACGATGATCCCGAAATATTATGACCGCGACGCAAATGGTCTGCCCGCCGATTGGATCAGGATGATGAAGGCGGCGATGGGCACGCTCACACCGCGTT
The DNA here is from genome assembly GCA_964608335.1 of uncultured Chloracidobacterium sp. Taxonomy (GTDB): domain Bacteria; phylum Acidobacteriota; class Blastocatellia; order Pyrinomonadales; family Pyrinomonadaceae; genus OLB17. The sequence goes on along the minus strand of CAZSOE010000060.1, from coordinate 3,143 downwards.
TTTCGAGTGATAGAATGGTCGAGGAATATCGAACCCGTATCTACGACCGCACGGAGAACATATGAACGCGACCGAGTTCCGGACCGGTGTCATCCGGCCCGTCGAGGTTTATAAAGAGGCGTGGGACCTGATGAAGGACCAGTACTGGATGGTCCTCGGCATCACGTTCGTCGGCATCGTCGTTGGTAGCGCTGTGCCGATCATCCTCATTGGCCCGATGATATGCGGGATCTATATGTGCCTCTTCGAGAAGGTCGAGGGACGGCCGGTCACCTTCGATCGCTTGTTCAAGGGATTCGATTTCTTCCTGCCGTCGCTGATCGTTTCGGTCGTCGTTGTGGGGCCGGTGATAGTTTTGATCTTCCTGATGTATCTTCCGTTGGTCGGCATCGCGTTGGCCGGTCAGCGAATGAGCGAGTCGGAGCTGATCCCCTTCCTCGTCGGCACGATAGTTTTCGAGTTGATCGTGGTTGTCCTGATGGTTTGCCTGCACACGCTGTTGATGTTCGCCTTCCCGCTGATCGCCGACCGGAAGTTGTCGGGCCTTCAGGCGATGACCGTCAGTGCAAAGGCGGTTTGGCAGAACCTGGGCGGCGTCGCTGGATTGTTCGGCGTCGGCTTCCTTGTATGCATTGTGGGATACCTGATGTTGTGCATCGGCATCTATCTCGTTCTGCCGCTTATCTTCATGGCAAATGCGGTCGCCTACCGAAAGATCTTCCCCAGGCTCGATCCACCGCCGCCGAGCGAGTATCGAATGGCGGCATGATCGAACCCGTTGAAATAATCGAGGAATCGGATAGCGAACTGTCGATCCGCTGGTCGGACGACCGCGAATCGCGCTTTACCGCCGCGGCCCTGCGCCGTGCGTGCCCGTGTGCCGGGTGTGTCAACGAGTGGACCGGCGAGAAGATGCTCGATGCGAAGAGCATTGCGGACGACCTGTCGTTCAACTCGACATCCATCGTCGGCCGCTACGCGCTCAACTTTCACTTCTCCGACGGTCACGATACCGGAATATTCAGCTTCAAGTACCTGCGGGAGCTGAGCTAGACTGAAACTATGCACGAACGCGATATATTTGACGAAAAACAGGAAACAAAAAAAGCAGAATACGCTTGTCCGCACTGCCGTGAGCGGTCCGAGTATGACGTTCGCTGGCTGAAGCGGACAAAGAAGAAGCAGGAGCCCAAGAATCTCAGCGAGCATGACCGAGCTCGGTTCCGCAAATCGCAGGATTATATGGTCCGCGTCGATGACATGCTTGTATGCCGGAATACACGATGCCGCAAGCGTTTCGAGATACCATCCTCTCAGTCGGTAGTCTTTATCTGAGAGGTGTTGACAATGAACTCAAGCGGATCTTATCCGGAACGATCGTTACGCGACGAAGAATTCCAGCGAGAATTTCAGGCCGAGATCGACCGCGCGCCGAGCTCGCCCGAGGAACTTATCGAGCGGTTGGAGCTGCATAC
>CAZSOE010000060.1:0-1568 GCA_964608335.1 uncultured Chloracidobacterium sp. | reverse complement strand
ATGCCGTCGATCTTCTTCGGCACGAACGAGATGCGTCTGGCCGCGGCGATCGCCTGTTCGGTCAGGCCGTTCGGAAGTCCCTTCACCGTCGAAATGCCGCCGATCTGACCGGACGACAGAAACGTCACGCGGAGGATGACCGTGCCCTGAATGTTGTTCTGACGAGCAGCATCGGTATAGCCCGGACGTGGCTTAGAGGTGATCTGAAGGGCCGAGGTCACGCCTGTCGGTCGCGGCGGCGGACCATCTTCATCGCCCCCCGAGCCTCTACCGCTGCCGTTACCGTCACCGAGGCCGCTGCCGCTGCCCGAGCCCGTGCCCGAACCGGCGCCCGTTCCGCGACCGCTGCCCTGGCCGGTCCCATAACCCGTGCCTTGTCCGCCACCTGAACCAGTGCCATTCTGCCAACTGGCGAAACGGCCGTTCGGATCGCCGTACCGGTCAAATTTCTGCTCAAACCGCCGGTCGCCTTCCGTTGATGCCGGGGGTAATTGCAAAGGATTGTCGAGTCGCGGGATCGCCTCGGGCGCGCGTTGCGGATTCCTTGTCTGTGGAGCGAGGTCGCCCTGCGTCGTCTCTTCCTGCTGTCGGCCGCCGCCGCCGCCACCGCCGCCTTTGTCCTTTTCCTTCTGGGCTTCCTCCTCGATGGTCGCGGGCACTTCGTCGATGAGTGATGCGAGAAAGATATCGTCGCTGATCGAACCGACCTGGAGGTCTTTGCTAAAGATATTTATAACCAATCCCGCAAAAACGGCGACGATCATAAAACCGAGCGTGCCGAGCAGGAGGCTGTTCCTCTGCTTGCCGTTCTTTTCCTCGATGACCGTAACGTAATAGTCGCCCGCGCGAGCATATTCGTTGTGCTCATCCTCAAGCGATACGCGCGCGGGCGCTCCGTCGGCATGCAGCGCTTCTGACCGGGCGAAAACCGGCCGGGCCGCTACGACCGTGGGCACTTCGAACGGATCGTTGACCGGTTCCTGCACCTCATCAATAGGCGCCGTCTCAAGCGGCACCGCTAGGGCTTCGACATCCGGAGTTGACTCGATAAAGGCCGGAGGTGGCGGCGTGGCCACCGCTTCGGTCTTTTCGACGGGGTTCATTTCAAAGGAATCGAGCGTGGCAGCGCAGTTAGGGCAAAACACAAACTTTTCGGCGAAACTCTCATCGCACGAACTGCAAAACTTGATCATTTTTCCCATCTTTTTTGGCCTCTCAAGGCACGCTCTCACCGAGCGGCGGTCAGTAGATAATTATACAGCTTTTATGGCTGAAATTAAGCGATTTTCAACAAGTCTTCCGGCCCAAAAAACGAATGCCGCAGTTTCACAAACCATAGATGCCCCAAGTGTTTGACGCGATGCCCATTGCACATCTACTATTTTCATTTACCCCGATGCAACAAGGCCCATACCTTGATTGACGCGACAACAAAAGCACCGGTTACGGCAACTAATCGTTTCGGACCCTCGCGGGCATCTAGTGGTTATACGATGAGAAACAGGAAATTACTCATAAAGATCGTTCTTTTTGCCCTAGTGCTGCTTTTGCTGTTCTCGCTGGCCGCA
>CAZSOE010000059.1:6944-9186 GCA_964608335.1 uncultured Chloracidobacterium sp. | reverse complement strand
CGGCAGATCGCACGGATCGAATCCGTTCTATATGAGAGCTACAAGGTCGGCGGCGGCATTCTTGCGAAGCTTCAGAAGGGGGCGTCGTTCACACTCGAACAGGAGCGGGTCAACGACGAGATCTGGCTGCCGTCCCGCACCGAGATCAATGGTTCCGTTCGCGTCCTGCTGATCAAGGGAATGAACCTCAACCAACTGATAACATCCTACGGCTATCGCAAATTTGAAACAGAAGTTAAGGACGCGCGTGTTGACGATGTGAAAAAGCCTTAAGGTTTTAGATCGAGCGTTATCGTCTGCGCGTTTCGGCGCACGCGGAGGCTCATTCCCGTAAAGCTCCGGCCGAGTTGCGTTTTTTGGGTCAGAACCTGATCGTTAAACGCTTCGATAATGTCGCCGGGAAGGACGCCCGCCTTTTGCGCGATGTTGTTCTGACTCACTGACGCGACCTTCCAGGCTCCGGATCTGTATTCCGCGCGGATCCCGAGCTGCTCCAAAACATCCTTGATCGCGATTTCGGTACCGGTCCCGGCGGCATTCACATTCCCAAGCTGTGGATTCTGCGGAAAACCGCGTTGCGGCATCCGATTTGCGCCCGCTCCAAGGGCCTCGTCGTAAGAGCCCCCGGGTTGAGAGATCGTTCGATCGCGGGACGCCTTCGGACTCAGAGGGTCTTCGGACACCTTCCCGGTGTTGTCAGCTCGATCCGGAGCGCTCAATGCGACCTGATCCTCAGGTGCCCTCACCTCCGATGGCGGAGCCGGGGCCGGCTGCGCCTCGGGCTGCTGCGAAGTTATGATCGGCGGCTCAGCGGGTCTGGAGTAAAGCGTGGAGTAAGCAAAATAGCCGCCGAGCGCCAGCAGCAGGCACGCAGGAACAGCGACACGCAGGATCGCAAAGAGACCGTATGTCGTTCGCGTTCGTCCTGCCTCGATCCGCGCCCAGGTCCGGCTGTTAAAATCGCCCGGCGCGTCCACGCGCGGCAGCGCTCCGATCAGACCGGCGATCTCGCCGTTCTCTTTTTCATCAATTTCGTAACCTTTCCCGCGCATGTTTCGTCCTACAAATAGTGCTGAAGTTTCTCCTTTAGCAATCCGCGGCCTCGGCTTATCCGTGACTTGGTGGTGCCGAGGCCCAGGTTCATTATTTCGGCGACCTCTTCGTACGTGCGTCCCTGCACATCCCGGAGGATGACGGGAACGCGGTACTTCTCAGGAAGGGCCGCGATCGCTCGCGCGATCATCTCGCTCCGTTCATCGTCGACGAGGTCAACATCAGGCGTCGCTCGCGTGTCCGCCGGCTGGAACTCGGAACCGCTGTCGTCGTCCGACTGGAAAAGGCCGGTGAGCGACAATATCCTTCGCCTTTTCCGCCGCCTGATCTCGCTTATTGCCAGGTTCGTCGCGATCCGGTAAATATAGGTCGAGAAAGCGAACTGCGTGTGATACCGGTCGAGTGCGAAATAGACCCGCACAAATGTTTCCTGTGCCAGATCGACGGCCTCTTCGTAATCGTTCAAAAATCTAAAGAGATAATTGGTTATCGGCCCGCGATAACGCGTCATTATCTCGCCGAAAGCGGCCTCATCGCCGTTCCGGGTCGCTTCGATCAATGCGTGGTCGCTACGTTTTTCATCAGGCATGAAGGTTTGTGACACCTCCATGCCTGAAGAGGGGATACTGACTAGTGCCAAGCATTCATACTATTTTCAACAGAAAAACCTCAAAAGACAAAGTGTTTCTGTAGCTTCAAACACGCAATGGACGCGTGATTGTTGCAAAATCTCAGCGGCTACATGTCGGCCGATTTGACCGTCATCACGAGGAATATCACGCCATTGGCACCCGGAAGATTGAGGGTTCCGATCAGCGTAGGGGCGTTTTCTGCGAGTCCGATCTTGCCAAGAGTCAGGCCGATCGCCTCGTAGTTGAAGACCGGCGAACCCTTCCCGCCTTCACCTTGCTGTGTTCCGACAGGGACCGGAACGCGGGCTCCGAAGCGGAATGCCTGCGCCTGGAATCCCGGATTGCCTTTCGCCGTCGGCATGTTCCGAAGGCTGAACACCGACCACTCTAGGAACGTTTGCGGAGCCCCGTCGACGTTCTTGCCGACAAGATCGCCTACGCTCTTGTACTCGAAGTTACCGTTGTTCGAGAGCCGACCGAGGAACGTGGTTCCGAGCCGGTAGTTGGAAAAAGTGAAGTTTGCCCGGAGGTTCTTGACGACGTTGGCGAGTGACGCA
>CAZSOE010000059.1:399-6934 GCA_964608335.1 uncultured Chloracidobacterium sp. | reverse complement strand
CAGTTTCATTCGAGCCGACCAATAAGTGCAGCGCGACGTCATAGCTCGGTTCGACCTGCGGGTTCGGACGGTTCTCCGTCTGCGCGCTTGCGGCGAACACGAAGGCGGCGGAGATGCACAGGGTCACGGCCGTTCGCCGAAATGTAATTAGGTGATTCATCGGGTTTGTTTCTCCTTTGCAATTATCTTGGGGGAGCGCAAAGCGTTAAACCCGAAACTGTCTGTAAAGTTCCAAAAAGCGCGGATCGGTCCGTCGCAAAGCAAGCTCACGGTCGTGAAAGATCAACCGGCAGCGAAGAGATTCTCGTCGACCTTTTGGCCAAAGGTGACTGTTCCAACTTCGGTCTCTTCGATCTGTTTCTCATTCGCCCAGAGCACCGAGCGATACGGGACGAGGGTCCCCTGCGCGTAATTGTAGTCGTAGAATTTGCGCCTGTACTTGATGCCGTCAACCTCGTACGTCAGCATCATGACACGAAAGGTTCTAGCCGACACGAAGAACCGAGTCTTGCGGTTATCTTTATCCGTGATCTCGAGCACGTAGTAATCGACGCCCTGGAGCTTCTCCCGGGCGGCAAGGGTAACCTGCGAACCATTCTCCTTGTAACGAAGCATGGCGTCCAGCCCATGATAGATCTGAGCCTGAAAGGCCCTGGCTGCATCTTCACGCGGTTCGAATACGGCGTTGTTAAAGATCCCGAACGTCCGGCTCTCAGAGAATACGAGCGAGTACCTGGCATTCGGGAACTCCTGATCGAGCCGGATCTTGTCCTTGTCAACTGACTCGCCGCGAATGGTGAAGCGCTGGTAATTCGCGAGTTCCGGGCGTCCTTCGGCGTTGACGATGCTTATCGTTCCGCGCTCGAATGAGGTCTTGCGGATCCGCTCGAGCAGTGCCCTGCCTCCCGGAAATCCGTAGAAAAGAATGGCCGATTCGATGACCTGATCAGCCGTCAGGTTCTTCGGATCGATCTTTGCGGGCGTGGGCGACGGCGTGGGTCTAGCAGGAGCCTCGCGCGATGGAGCCGGGGTGCGACTTACCGCTGGTGTCGGCGTCGTCGCCTGCGCTGTCGCGGCTGTCGCAAGCCACAACGGCAGCACGACGATCACAGCCCATCGGGATAAGAAGAATACTAAAGATCGCTTCATGTATGGGTCGAACTTCAAAAAGCGGATTGTAGCATATCGCTAACTGTTCAGCGGCACGCAGCCTCCCCGGGAACGCTTAGGATTGATGAGGTTCGGCCGGGAAAAGATGCACTCCGCGGCCCGAAGAGAGAGAATTAAATGTTCCGTAAAACTGATGATAGCCCTATGTTTCATGTCGCGCTTTACGAACCCGAGATCCCGCCAAACACCGGTAACATCGCACGTCTCTGTGCGGCAACTCGCACGGCACTCCATATCGTTGGCCCTACGGGTTTTCGTATGGACGATCGGACGCTGAAGCGGTCGGGACTCGATTACTGGTCCGAGGTTGTCTTGCAACGCCATGTCGACCTCGACAGTTTGCGGTCAACACTCCCCGAGGTCCGCTTCCTATTTTTCACGACCAAGGCGGCCCGGAGCTACACGGACTGGCAATATGAGGCAGGAGACTGTCTGGTTTTCGGGCCGGAGACTCGCGGGTTGCCGGACGATGTTTTGGCGCGGCATCGGGAGCACTGTTTCCGGGTGCCGATGGCCAATCCTCGTGTGCGAAGTCTGAATCTAGCCTCGACCGTCGCCATCGTCCTTTACGAAGCCCTCAGACAAACCGATCGTTTGTAACTGATATCGTTACAAATCTTTACACTTAGCGCGTCATTCGGCGGCATCCCGTCAAACCTCCCGCGCCGTCTAAAAGACGTGTATCAGGAGGTGAGTTTTACTATGAAACGCATTCATACAATATCGTGGTCTTTAGTTGTTGTTGCTTCGATGTTCGCGGTTACCGCGAATGCTCAGATGCCTTTTTCGCAGAGGACTTCGAGCGTCGCGATCGAGCAACAGGTTTACAAGAAGCTACGCAGGCTTCCGAACTACGGTGTCTTTGACCACATTACTTTTCGTGTGAACGGCAGCACCGTCGTTCTCGACGGCAAGGTAAATTCGCTCGGCACCCGGAGCTCTGCGGCCGCGGAAGTAAAGCGGATCGCCGGAGTGACGCAGGTCGTCAACAATATCGACCAGCTTCCGCCGTCGCCAATGGACGACCGTATTCGGCGAGCGGCGCTCAGGACATTCGCTCAGCATGGACTCGGCGGATACTTCTGGGAGGTCAATCCCGACGTTCGTATCATCGTCGAACGTGGCCGGATCACGCTCGAGGGATTCGTTATGAATTCGGGCGACTACCACCGGATGAATATCTATGCGAACGGCATAAGCGGCGTTTTCGAGGTGACAAATAATCTTATCGTTGGCCGCGATTCGCGCCGGGCGTAACCGACGCGACGCAAATGAAGACGATTCGAGCCGGGATTTGAGCCCGGCTTTTTTTCGCTGGATCCCCGGATCTTAGTCCACAGTTTAGATTTCCTTCTTCGGATACTTTTCCACATTTCTGGATTTTTAGACCGCGCTTCGGCCGATCGGCATTGCGTTTTAGTCGATAAAGGGAATTGGCATATGTATTGCCTGCAAGTGGCTGTAATCCGTGAGGTTCTCCCAGGAAAAAATTTAGGAAAGGTGAGGAGTTTACCATGAGAGATCTTTCTAGAATTTTACGGTTTTTGAGCTCGGCCACGCTTGCCATGGCGCTGGCCGTCTGCGTCGGCGCGCAGGTGACAACCGCCGACCTTGTCGGAACAGTAGTGGATTCGGCCGGGCAGGTCGTGCCCGGCGCCAAGATCACGGTGACCAGTCAGGCCACTAATCAGAGCCGCACCGTGACGGCCGACGATTCGGGCAACTTCTCGATTCCGGCTCTTCAGCCGGGCAGGTACACGATCTCCGTCGAGGCCGCGACATTCAGCAAGACGGTCCTGAAGGACGTCGAACTAAACGTGGGCGCCAAACGGCAGATCTCCGTCGAGCTGAAGGCGGGACAGATCAGCGAGATCGTCGAGGTCACCGACGAAGGCGCGCTGGTCGATACGGCCAAGTCCGAGATCGACACGACGGTCACGCCGCGCGAGATCGAGAACCTTCCGCTGTTGAACCGGACGTTCTCGAACCTATCGGTCATCGCTCCGGAGGCGAGGCCGGTCGGAAACTTCGATCCGACGAAAACACGCATCGGCACTGTAGCCTTCAACGGCGGCGACGGACGCCAGGTCAACGTCAACGTTGATGGCGGTGACAATAAGGACAACGTCGTCGGAAGTTTGCTTCAGAACTTTGCCTACGAATCCATCCAGGAATTCCAGGTCCAGCAGCATCGCTGGGGTGCCGATCAGGGTAGGGCCGTGGGCGGTGTTGTCAACGTGATCACGAAGAGCGGCGGCAACGACGTGCATGGTTCGATCTTTTCGAATTTCCGTCACGACAGCATGATCGCCCGGGATTTCTTCGATAAGCAATCGAATCGCGATAATCCGCAGTACAACCGACAGGAGTACGGTGGAAGCCTCGGCGGTCCGATGATCAAGGACAAGCTGTTCTTCTTCTTTGCGATCGAACGGTTTCGCGAACGGTCTCAGACCCCGATCTTTGCGGGTGCGGTCAACGATCTTCGGGCGATTCCGGGTGTGCAATTTGTGTCGGAAATACCGACGCCGTATAACGAAACTCTGTTGACGGCCAAGGTCGATCATAAGATCACCGACCGACAGAGCATGTTCTATCGCTTCTCGTATCAGAAGAACGATTCGCCGAACGACCAGGTCGCTAACCCGGCGAGAACGGATCTGAGTGGTGGCAATCTAACGACGAACAAATTGTACAGCTTCGTCGGAAATCACACGTACAACATCAATACGAACGTGCTTAACACGTTCGTGTTCCACTTCCAGGATTTCAAGAACGAGATCCTTCCTAACAAGGCAGGTTTGACGCTCAATTTTCCGGGCGCGATCTCGATCGGGCAGAATGCTAATACACCTCAGGCAACGCTGGAGCGGAAGTACCAATTTAGGAACGACGTATCGTGGGTCAAAAATGACCACACGATGAAGTTCGGCGTCAACTATATCTACACGAATCTTGACGGGTACTTCTACTTCGGTACTCAGGGCTACAGCCTGACGTTCCGGTTCACGCCGACACAGATCCTGGCGATGCCGCTTGGATTTGCGACGCCCGATCTGCTGCAAACCCTGCAGTTCTCTGACGGCGCGAGCTCACACGCGCAACGTATCGACCAGCTCGCCTTCTATTTCCAGGACGACTGGAAGGTCAACCGCAAGTTGACGCTTAATCTCGGACTCAGGTGGGACGCCAACATCGGCAACCTGCCGGTTCAGAACGAGAATCGGACGATCCAGATCCTCAAGAACCTGAATCACCCGCTCGCCCGCGCCTTGACGGCCGACGACAGCAAGCTGCGCCGCGAGACACCGAGCTGGAAGGAATATCAGCCGCGGTTGGGATTTGCATATGACCCGTGGGCCGATGGTAAGACCGTGATCCGCGGCGGTTACGGTATCTTCTACGACCAGATCTTCCAAAACTTGTCGCTGTTCTCCGCCGTGCAGTCACAGCCGCAGGTCTTTCAGACTGCGATCAACTTAAATCGTCCGGACCCGGTTCTGGCGGCCTTCCGATATGGCACCGATCCGCTCCCAACGGTTCCGGCGAATGCCAACTATTCAAACCTGATCACCGGCTCAGTTGGCCGTATCAACGACCCGGACGCGACCGAGCCGTACATTCAGAAGTTCTCGATCGGCTTCCAGCGCGAGGTTGGTCGGTACTGGTCGATCTCGAGTGATTACGTCCACACACTTGGGCTGCATGAGCCGCGATTCATCAATATCAATCCGTTGATATCGAGTACATGCAACGCCGCATATGGCGGAAATCCGGCATCGCCGGCGTGCCCTCGTGGCGCCTCGACCCGCGTGCTGGATACCGCGTTTGTTGCAGCCGGCCTGCCCGCGAACCGGCTGAATCAGATCAATATGTTCTCGACGAACAATCGATCGCTCTTCGATAGCTGGACGACAACATTGAAGTATCGGTCGAAGGATGTTCTGTTCAATGCGGCATACATCGTGGCGAATTCAAGGGCGTGGGGCGGACAGCCGACGGCCTCGTATTCGGGTAACGGCATTGCCGTCACATTGGCCAATCAGTTCAAGGCGGGCGAGTTCGGCCCGACTCGGCTTGATGAAAGACATCGGGTGGTCCTCAGTGGTGTCATCAACCTGCCGGGAGATTTCCAGGTATCGCCGATCCTGCAGTTTGCATCGGCGCGGCCCTTCTCGCCGGTGGCTGGCTTGGACCTCGATGGTGACGGGCTGACCACGATCGACCGCATCTGCACGGGTGTTGATCTGGCAGCTTTGTTGGCGGTTCGTGGTAATGCGGCGGCCGTTGGAACACTGAATCCGCTTGGCTGCGTCCAGCAGCCCGTCAACCAGCAGCGCGATGGTTATGTGCTCAACGGTACGACGATCGAGAAGCGGAGCGGCCGGTTCTTTAATACTGACCTGCGGCTGAGCAAGAACTTCAGGTTCGGTGAGCGTTATAAGCTCTCTGCATATGTTGATTTCTACAACATGTTCAACACGGAGAACCTGTCGTTTGCGTCGCGTATCGGCCTTAGCGCACCCGCGACGACGTCGACCTTCCTTCTGCCGCAATCGCTGTACGGCCCGGGCTTTGGTCCGCCGATCGGACGGCCGTTCACGACGCAGCTTGGAGCCAGATTTACGTTCTAAACTCCACTTTCTAAGTGATCATTGCCGGGCCGTGGATCGCGGCCCGGCTTTTTTGTTCACTGTAGTCTCCCGCGGAAGAGAAGTGCGATTGCGTTTCGGACACCGATACGCCATCATTTTCGTTTGCGCATAGTCGCAAATTCTAACTATGGTTGCTCCCGAAAAGATACGAAATATCGCCATCATTGCCCACGTCGATCACGGAAAGACTACGCTGGTCGACGCTATGCTTGCCCAGTCGGGCACATTTCGTGAGAACGAGGCGGTTCAGGAACGCGTGATGGACTCGATGGACCTCGAACGTGAACGGGGCATCACGATCATGGCGAAGAACACTTCCGTGCGGTACGGCGGATATAAGATCAATATCCTTGATACACCCGGGCACGCGGATTTTGGAGGCGAGGTCGAACGCGTTCTTAAGATGGTCGACGGCATTGTCTTGCTTGTCGATGCCGCCGAAGGCTGCCTGCCCCAAACCCGGTTTGTTCTCAGGAAAGCACTGGAACTTAAGCTCCCCGCGATCGCTCTGGTCAATAAGATCGATCTTCAGGACGCCCGTCCCGAGGAAGGGGTCAATGAGATATACGACCTGGTCATCGACCTCGGTGCGTCGGACGAGCAGATCGAGTTTCCGATCCTCTACTCGATATCGAGAGACGGAGTGGCGAAGAGAGAACTCGCAGATGAAGGAAAAAGCCTCAAACCGCTGTTCGATCAGATCATAGAAA
>CAZSOE010000059.1:0-364 GCA_964608335.1 uncultured Chloracidobacterium sp. | reverse complement strand
GATGACAGTTTGCAGTTGCTCGTTGCGAATATCGATTACAACCCGTTCGTCGGCCGCCTCGCGATCGGGCGCATCTTTTCAGGCGGGATCGCGAAGAACCAAGAGGTAGCCGTATCAAAACGCGACGGCTCGCTCGTTAGGACACGCGTAAAGGAGTTGTTTGTTTTTGAGGGTCTGGAGCGTGAGACGGTCGAAAAGGCGGGCGTCGGTGAGATCGTCGCCCTCGCCGGTTTTGACGACGTCGAGATCGGCGAAACGATCACGCTGTACGAGAACGCGCGGCCGTTGCCGGTGATCGCCGTCGACGAACCTACGATCTCGATGATATTTGGCGTAAACACCTCGCCGTTCGCGGGACTTGACG
>CAZSOE010000058.1:0-9260 GCA_964608335.1 uncultured Chloracidobacterium sp. | reverse complement strand
GCCTGCGACGTGTTGAGCTTTGAAGAAAGCAGCAGGTGAAAGGCGTGATTCAGCTTGGCGATCGCGCCCTTCGAGTAACCACGCCGTTTCATCCCGAGCCGATTGAGCCCAAAACAGCGCGCGTGATTGCCCTGGATGATAGCGTACGGCATCGCGTCTTTGACGACGACCGAGTATCCCCCGACAAACGCTTCGAACCCGACGCGACAATATTGATGAACGCCGGAGTACGCCCCGACGCTGGCACCGTCGTCGATCGAGACGTGGCCGGCGAGGGTTGCGGCATTTGCCATGATGATGTCATTGCCTAAGCTACAGTCGTGCGCGACGTGGGCCTGTGCCATTAATAGATTTCTATCGCCGATACGTGTAACGCCGCCGCCGCCCGATGTGCCGCGATGAACGGTGACAAATTCGCGGATCTGATTCTGGCTACCTATCTCGGTCGCGGTCGGCTCTCCGGCATACTTGAGGTCTTGCGGCCCGAGCCCGATCGAAACGAACGGGAACAAATGCGTTTCATCGCCGATCGTCGTGCGTCCGTCGACGACCACGTGCGAGTCCAGCCGAACGCCGCGCCCCAAGGTCACTTCCGCACCGACCGTGCAGAACGGCCCGATATGACAATCGTCGCCGATACGGGCTTGGGCGTGGACGATCGCAGTTTCGTGGATGTGGGTCATTCGGCGTCGGTTGGTTCCGGTGGCGTATCGTCGTTGGCCGATGTCTCGGCAGCCGGCGTCGCGGTTTCAGCGGCCTTGACCTCTCGGATGATCAGCCATAGAAAGATCAGGGCGACAGGGAACGCAAGAAAAACCCCTAGCAAGCCGCCACCGACGACCGCGAGCACGAACGAGATCCACGCAAGCCGCTTTTGTTTGAGGAGCAAACCGGCCAAAAGCGGGAGAATTCCGAACAACGTTCCCAGCAGCACGTTCAGCCAGATCACGCCGTACATCATTTCGCGGTATGTTATCCGGATGTCGTCCATTTGGTTCAGTCTCTTTGAGGTCGCGGCGCTACGATCGACAGGATCTCGGCCTCGGCGGTAACCTGCCCCTCGACCGTCGCGACGCCGTGCATTTTTTGAACCCGGCTACCGGTCCTCAGCGCGGCCACCTCAAGCCGCAGTGTGTCGCCCGGAACAACGGGACGGCGGAACTTGGCGCTCTCGATACCACTAAAGAACGGGATCTTTTCTTCGCGGTCCTCCATCTCGCGCATCACAAGTATCGCGCCCGCCTGCGCCAAAGCCTCGATCTGCAGAACACCGGGCATGACGGGCGCGCCTGGAAAATGACCGGCAAAAAAATACTCGTTCGCAGTGACCTGTTTGATCGCAACGATGCGGACGCGAGGCTCCAGCTCGATGACCGAATCAACAAGAAGGAACGGGTAGCGATGCGGCAGTATCGCCTGAATAGCGACTGAATCCATCAGCGCCATAAGCTAAATGAACCGAAACAGATATAAGCGAAAAGCCGGCAAAAGGCAATTTGCCGGCTTATCAGCTTACTTTCTTCTAATGACCGGTTACGGTTTTGGCGCGGTCGTCGTGGCCGTCGTGGCAGGACGCGCGTTGTAGAAGGTAACAAAGTCCTTGGTGACATTCGCCGCCGGATCGAGAAAGACGATCGGGCTCGGCGCATCCGGTTGACCCAGCGTGCTGATGTCGACGATCACCGCATAACCCTTCTGCTTGGCGTAATCCTGAAGAGCCTGAAAGATCTGCTGCGACAGCGGGCCGAGCACCTCTTCGCGACGTTTGGCGTAATAGGCCTGCGCTTCCTTCTGTTTGAACTCGAATTCGCGCTGAAGCCGCTGTCCCTCGTCCTGCTTGGCAGCGATACTCTTTTGATCGCAGGCCGCCGGAACTGCCGGGTTCTGACATGCCGCTTGCAGCTTCGTCAGGTCGTCCGATAGGGTCTTGATCCGGGTTTGAAGCGCGCGCAGCTCGTCGGCCTTCGGCTTTAGCTCGAGGTCGAGAGCCTTTTCGGCCGCAACGTATTTCGTTATGCCATCTTTCTCGTCACCGAACGCGCCCGTGACGATCCATCCGATCTTGGTGGCCGGCACCTGCGCCGACGCCGAGACGGTCAAGAAAGCCGCGAAAACCATAAGAACGGCCGTTGTTGAAATCCTTTTCATTACTAATAACTCCTTCATCACTTGGGCGACCCACTGACAAGGGGCCGCTCACACCTACTTACCTTTGAAACATATCCCCGTGAAATTGTTGCTTGGGCGTTTCAAAAAAAGAAACGCAATCTTAATTAATGGCCTGGCGAAAGTCAATGTTTTCCTATACTTTCCCGAATTAGAACGTCCTCCCGACCGTAAACCTGAACCCGCGGCTCTTGCCGGGCAAAAATATTCCGGGCAGTTCCTCTGTGAAACCGAATTTGCCTTTCGGATTGTAATAGTAGATCAAACGGAACGGCACGTTGACCACCGGTACCTGGACACGGAGTTCGACGCCTACGCTGGCACGGAAGTCGCTGAGCTTGCCGAACTTCGCCGAATCGACGCTGAGGACCGAGTTCTGCTGCACCTCGCCGCGGAGGAAAAGGGACTGCACCTGCGGCGACAGTGCGGTCGGACACCCAAGACGGTTGCCGCGGCAGAACTCGTTCAAAAAGTCGGTCTTGGTCATCACCCGGCCGCGATAGTAGAGGATGCTGCCAAAGCTGCTCTCGAGAGTCGGCGTATTGATCAGGCCGAGGGCCGTGAGCCGCCCGGCACCGAGAAACGTGTCGTCCGGGAGAAACTCGCTGTTGATGACCTGAAGCCCTGTCTTGCGAAGGTTGAAAACGGATCCGATGTCACCAAACAATGCGACGGTCGCCGGGCCGAAGAGCGGAATGCGGTACTCGACATTACCGAGCAGTTGGGTATCGCCGCCAATGAAACGAAAATTCCGCGTGAACAGCGCGGGGTTCGCTCCGCCAAAGCCGGTAACTTGACCGATCGTCGCCAGTTCGGCACGATCACGCGAATTAAGTCCCGTGTTCGTATCGGCGGTGCCGAAGGCGTTTGTCGCGACCGAGACATTGCGGCTTGTCACATAGGTGTCGAAGGACGCGATCGGCCCGAGCGCCCGCGATTCGTATCCCCGAATATCGTTCTCGCTGCCGAGATAAAAACGCTCGTAGGCGGGAACACCGCCGATGAATGCAAGTGAGTTGGCCTCACGGACCTTTTGGGTGACCGCCCACGTGCCGATCGTGCCGGCCATCACGCGAAACGCGAGGACATGCGGGTTCTTGGACCGCTTATTTCGGACCGGGATGAAATGCGAATACTGGATCGACGGCGAGTACGTTCGCACGTCTCCGCCGAGGCCTGCCAGTCCGATCGACATCGACAACGACTTGCCGCCGACCGTATCGATGCCGTTCGCCGCGGGCTGCCGCGTGTCGTAAACGAATGATCCGGTAATGCGGCTCGTCAGAATGTTCGGCTGCCGGTAAATGATCGGGATCCGCGCCGCAGGATCGGCCGACTGGTTGACCTCAGGGTCCTTGATGCTCGTCGCGCTGATCTGGTACGTCAACCCGACGCGCGAGAATTGAGTGAACCGGCGTTTCTTGAAGAACAACTCGGACAGCGGCGCTGTAGCGAAGACGTTGGCTCCGTACGTGGTCTGCGTGAATAGATTGCTTTCGTCCGTCACGATAGTTCCGAACGGATTAAAAAGGTTATTTAGAACATCCTGATTCTGGGTCAGAAACGTCCCCTCGCCGAAAAAGTGGTAACGGCTCGCAAACACCGAGAAACCGACCGAGATCGGCCGCTCTCGAAAATACGGCTGCTGGAACGAGAACTGGAGGCTCTGCTGCCGGTTGCCGGCCCCCAGGCTTATCGACAGGACTTCGCCGCGGCCGGCAAGGTTGTTCGTCGAGTATTCCAGGCCGAAGAACGAACCGCCGATGCCCGACACGCCGCCGTTGAACGATATCTGCTGCCGGCCCTTCTCTTTTACCTTGACGATCAGATCGACGTCGCCCTTTTCCTCGTCGGTGCGGATCTCGACGTCCTGGTCCTTGTCTATCGGGTCGAAATACTGGGTTTGGTTGATACGCGCGATCGATATCTCGAGCCAGCTCTGGTTGTAAATGTCGCCTTCGTTGAGCAGGAACTCGCGCCGCATCACCTTGTCGCGTGTGAAGGTGTTGCCGATGAATTCCAAACGGCGAAGCTGAAACTGTTTCCCTTCGTCGATAGTGATCGTTATGTCGACTATGCCCTCGTTCGGGTTGTCGGGATTATCGCGAAACTCCGGCTCGAATTCGGCCTGATAGTTGACGAAGCCCTGCGAGCCGTAAGCTTTTTTTAGCTCCTCGTAAACGGCGTCCTGCAGCCGCTTGCCGTCGGCGATCTCGCCTTTCTTAAGCCCGACGCCGTTAAGTATCTGCTGTTCGGAAAAGATCGAGTTGCCCTCGACCTTCAGCTCGCCGACGCGGTAGACCTTGCCTTCTGTCACCGGAACGACGATCCTCAGCGTGTCGTCCATCGATGTGATCAACGGAAGCGGGAAGGTGCGAAGGATCGGGAAACCCGTCCGCTTGTACCCAAGGCCGACCACCTCCGGCTCGCCTATGCGCGCCTGAAAGTAGCCCTTCGAGAACATATAGGCGCGGACGTTCTTCTGCAGGTCGTACTGGAGTTTACGAAGGTCGAGAATGTCTTGGCCCTTGATGCGCTCGACGATGCCTGTCTCCTTCACTAACTGCAGCGCGCCGCGAAGCTCACCGTCCTTGAAGTGTTCGTTGCCCTCAAAGTCGATCTGGACGATACGTGAGCGGTAGCCGGGCGTGATGTTGAACGTCAACGCTATCGATGTGGCCGAAACCTCTTCTTCAACGACTTCGACCGTGGCGTTCGGGTAGCCCTTTGAGGCGAGCATCTCGCGCAGGACGCGTGTCGCAACCCGCGACTTGACCGGGTCGTAGGTAGACTCCTTCGAAATGCCGACGCGGCGTTCGCGAAACTCCTTGAGGATGTCCGATTCGGTGATCGAGCTCGTCCCCTTGAACACCATGTCGCGGATGATCGGAAGCTCGCGGACCTCGAATATCACATTCACGCCGCCGCGAATGCCGTCCTCGGTCAGAACGCGTGTCGCCGTCTTGTCGAAGAAGTTGAGAGAAAGAAGTTCTCTAAGGTCGCGCTCGAGGGCGGCCGGATCGAACACATCGCCCGGACGCGTCTTGATGTAATAAAGAAGGTCTTCGTCGCGAAGACGCCGGTTCCCCTGGATATCGACACTTTCAACGACCTGCTGCAGTGCAGGGCCGCCTCCGGAAGCCGCGCTCGCGGTCATTGCCGAAAAAGGTGACAAAGCCGAAACCACGACGGCCAACCCAAGTGCGCGAAAAAATTGCATAAACCGGAGATCTTGCCCTTTTGTCAGTGCGGTCAAAAGCCTCGGACCGGGAGATTGGGGGTCCACCGCGTACAGTTTGATACAGGATAGACCAACAAAAAGGCCATTTCAACAAAGGAATTTACTCGCTTTCCTTTGATTCTGCGGGCCAAAATCAAGTTGCCTTTTGCCCCGCAGCCGCAAAGTTAGGCATTATAGCGGCTGGGCCCGAAAAAGCCTAAAGCATTGGTAATGTGCCCGCTGCGTCGGTTCCCGAATCACGCACCGGTGTTCGCGGGTGCTATGGTCGAGATGGCAAAACGGCAGGGCGTTCCGGTCATCTCGTATGACCGGCTGGTGCGCAACAGCGAACCCGACCTTTATGTTTCGTTCGACAACGAGCGCGTGGGCGAGCTGCAGGCGAAGGTGCTATTTGAGAAAAAGCCGACCGGCAACTATGTCCTGATCGGCGGCGCTCCGACCGACAACAACGCGGCGTTATTGCGCAAAGGACAGCTCAACATACTGCAGGGTGCGATCGACCGCGGTGACATAAAGGTGGTCGCCAACCAGTGGGCAAAGGAATGGCTCGCTGAAGAAGCGCTAAAGCACGCCGAGAATGCGCTGACCCAGCAGCATAACAACATCGACGCCGTCGTTGTCTCGAACGACGGGACGGCCGGCGGCGTCATCGAAGCGCTAAAGGCGCAGAACCTCGCCGGCAAGGTGCTCGTCTCGGGCCAGGACGCCGAGCTTGCCGCGCTTCAGCGGGTAGTCGAAGGTACGCAGACGATGACAGTCTATAAGCCGATCTCGCGTCTCGCTCCGGCGGCGGTCGAGGCCGCGATCGCCCTGGCCAAACGCGAGAAGCTAAATACCACGCGTACCGTCAACAACGGCCGCATCGACGTCCCCTCTATCCTCATCGAACCGATCCCGATCGAGCGCGCCAACGTGGACACCGTCATCAACGACGGCTTTCAAAAACGCGAAGACGTCTATCGCGGCGCCAAGCCGAACCAATGAAACGCGCTGCGTCCATTTTCATTGTTGTCCTTCTGCTGAGCGTGCAGCTTCCCTCGCAAGCGCCGCCCGTCGATACGCGGCGGGACCCGCCGCCCGATTGGGTCAGCGACGGATGCTCGCTGTTTCCCGACGGCGATTACCGCGACTGCTGCGTGGCACACGACCGCGACTACTATCGCGGCGGGACCAAGGCCGAACGCAAAGCCTCGGACAAACGCCTGCGCGCATGCGTTCGCGCGAAAGGCCACAAATACCTGTCACGGTGGATGTACTGGGGCGTCCGAATAGGCGGCGTTCCATGGCTGCCGACACCCTTTCGCTGGGGCTTTGGTCAAAAGAAGAAATAGCGCAACTAACGGGGCGGTCGATGCGCGTTATTCGCAGCGCATAAAAGTCCCGCTGCCGCCGACGCCGGCGGGGACGATGCGGCCGCCGCTGTTGCCGACGACCCAATCGTGCATCTGGCAGAAAGGCCGTCCGGGGATTTTCAATAGCGCGGTGCCGCGTTTGTATGAGTTGTAGCTGACGCGGTAGTAGCGAAATACGTCGTCGCTGGCGATATAATCCAGGCTCCTTCGCTGGACCCACGTGCGGTAATCGAGACCGATCTTCACGACCTGAACACCCGGATATTCTTTGGCAAAGGCCGACCTGACGACGGCCTCGACGGCTGCGTCGCGATACGGCGGCTGTTTGTACGAGCGGTTCGGCGCGTCGCGCATCACGATGGCCTTTAGTTCGTCGCCCTTTGCTTCGGCCGCGGCGGTCGCGTCGGGTGGGACTGCAACTTTGTACTCGGCATATTTCGGCCGCAGCCAGGCGATCTTTTCGGCCCGCCACTTGTCGCGTTCCCAGATGAGCTGCTGCGTTTCCCAGCGTATCGGATTTTCGGGCTCGTTGAAACCAAATCGAAGGTTCTCGTCCGTGTAGCCCAGATTGATCAGCGTTTTCGCCACGCCCGCGCGTGCTCTGCTCTCGACCGACACGCGGTCGGCCGCGATGCGGCACCAGGTGCCGAAACGGTAATCGACCTCGCCTTCGCGCAGATAGTTTGGACTGTCCCAGTCGGTCACGCCCTGGTATCGCGTACGACAGATCTGGTCGAGCGCGGCCAGCCTCGCCATATAGTCCCTCCAAAGCGCAGAGTCGGGGACGCCTGCGTTCCCGGCCTTGAACCGCGGGTCCCAATAATGGGCGAATGCCCGCACAGCACCCGCGTACTTCCCGGTAAGCTCGTCGGAGAACGCCTTCTGCTGCGGGTTCATCGGGACTGTCTCGAGCGGATTTCGCGCGGCGTTGCCGGTGCGGAGCTTGGGTGAAGTAGCAGGCAAAGTGACGACCTGGTTGTCCATATTGCCGTACCGAACGCGCACGTTCCCGCCGTCAACACGCTCGACCGTCGCCCTCACCCATTCCTGCCCGAGACAGAAACACTGATAGCGCACCTCGTCGCCGACCTTCAGCCCCGACTGGCCAAACACCGCCGCCGATATCAATAACCCAAGGACCGATCTAATGACCTGTTTCACAATGACCCTCCCAACACACTAGCCTGGGCCTAAGCCCGGTCGAGACAATTTACCACAGGATGGGTCCGTCCGAGGACCGCCGTCAGCCCGCAGCGGACCAGCGCGTGCCGCAACAAAAAGAGTCGGGTGGGAGCCCGACTCAGAAGGTTGTGGGAGAACGCAAAAGTGGCGTCTATTGGTCCGCGACGAAATCGAGCTCGGCGAGGTTGTCCTGAAGCAGGACGATCCGCGTCGGCTGGGCGAAGGTGAACCGCTTGGCCGCGACGGTGACGATGACCGTCTGGCCCGAGGGCACATTCTCGAAACGGAAATAACCAAACGTTCCGGTCAGCGCGGTGTGGACCGTACCATCCTCTTCAACCAGCGTTACTCGAACGTTGCGAATGCCGTTGCCCGCCTGGAGCATAATGCGCCCCTCGACGGAGACACCCGCCGCCGTCGGGGTAGCGTTAAACCCTGCATCGAACGTGTGGCTGTTCGCCCCGGGCCCGCCCGTTGTCACCGAGATGACGCCGAAGCCTCCTGCGGGCGAACCGGCCGGGTTTGAGACGGTGACCGCGTCGGAATCCGACGCGTCGTCGTCGCCATCCTGTGATGTTTGATTGGCCACGGTCGGGAACAGCCCGAAGAGCGGCCCGCCCGAGCTATAGTTCGTCGGGTTGTCAAAGCGGACCTGATAGGTGGTGTTGTAGGCGATGCCGCCGTTCACCTGCCCGATATTGTCGCCGGTGTTCCCGTCGGGTGATGTCGAGCCGACGAAATAATATTCCCCGTTCGCATCGGTCACGGCCGTTCCGACAAGCGTCGAACCCTGATAAAGCCGGACCGTAACCCCCGAGATCGGAGTTTCGCCCGGGTCCTGGACACCATTCCCGTTCAGATCGCGCCAAACGCGGTTGCCGATCTCGATCGGGGCCGGGTCGGCAAGCAGCACCATGCTGCCGCCGATACCGCCGGCCTTGCCAAATATGCCGTTGTCGTTGCCGACGCCGTCGTAAAGCCGGTAGCCCTTAGTGAATGCGCCGGTCGCATTGTTCAGCCAGCGAATACCGCCGTCATGGGTCATGCTAGGAATATTGGCGATCGGGTCGAAATTCGATATCACCGCGTCGGGCGCGCCCGGCATCTGCTCGACGCCGCCGTTTGCGGTGTCAGAGTGATTGCCGCCTTTCCCGACGATGTTGACCGCGGGCGAGATGAAATCCTGCGCGAGGTCGTACGCGTCGCCATAGTAGAACTCGCCGCCGCCCGGGCCTTCGGATACGTTCTGCGGCGCGTTGCCGGTACCACCGCAGCGGCCGTTCGCTTCGATCGTCCACGTATTCGGCGCTCCGCAAGCT
>CAZSOE010000057.1:2113-9399 GCA_964608335.1 uncultured Chloracidobacterium sp. | reverse complement strand
CCGTTCTGGTGGTCGGCAGACGATAAGTTCTTTAACTTTAGTCTTGCCGCAAAGATCGGTGTCGCGATCCCGAAGACCGTCCTGCTTCCGCAGCACAGTTACATCAAGGACATCACGAGCGAATCGCTTCGCAATCTTGAATTCCCGATCGATTGGCGAGCCGTGGTCGATTACGTCGGTTTCCCCGCGTTCCTCAAACCGCACGACGGCGGCGGATGGAAGAACGTTTCTAAGATCCACTCGCTCGAAGAACTCTTCAGCGAGTACAACGACTCCGGGACGCTCTGCATGACTTTGCAGGAAGGCATCGAGTACGATCACTTTGTCCGCTGCTATTGTGTCGGCAAAGAAAAAGTGCTGATCATGCCCTATGACCCGTCAAAGCCGTATCTATCGGGAATGCAGTACGTCGATGTCGACGATTACCTTACGCCCGAACTTCACGCACGCGTCGAGCAGGACGTCAAGACGATCTGCACGGCCCTCGGTTACGACCTGAACACCGTCGAGTTCGCGATCAAGGACGGCATCCCGTACGCTATCGATTTCATGAACCCCGCTCCCGACGCAGAACTCGCATCCGTAGGTGAAAACAACCACCGATGGATCGTGGATAGCATGACCGAGTTCATCCTTCGCAAGCTAAAAGAAGGATGGGATGCACCCGAGTACCGCTGGTCGGCGATGCTGAATCCAGCCGGAGCGAGAGCATCGAAGATGTAATTGTCACATTTGTTTGCGGCCTTCGAGCGAGCAGGCTTGTTGTCCCTTGACGTCGATCGTGCCGTGAAATTTTGTTGGGTCGTCGTCCAGGCGGATCGTTGCGGGGTAGCTCGTGGTGACCCCGCGCTCCGTTTTCTTAAATTCGCCGACGCCCGCCGGACCCATCAAGGTCGTCACGTATGTGGAACGAACGTTCTCCTCGTCGTCGTCTAAATTTTTATCGCCATCGATCGCCAAAATCCTGCCCTTGAGCGTAAGCACGTTACCCGAAACCGTCGCATCGAAATCCCAGGTGATCTCGGCGCCGCCGAATTTCTCCGCCTGTTGTTCGATGACCCGCCATTTGCCCGTCAAGGGTTTGTAGCGGTCGTTGTCAGCGTTGGACGGCGAAGGGGCCGTCGAGGAAGTGAGGGTTACCGCCGTATTCACCGGCGGCACTGGGTTCGGGTTGTCCTTCGGGCCGATAACTCCCGTCGAATACAGGGCCGTAATTAGTCCGGTTAAAGCAACGATCAAGCCGCCAAGGCCTGTAAAGATCCCGGGCAAGGATGACCAGAACGGAGGTTTTGATTCGGGTGTTTCTGCCATTTCTTACTTTGTCACTCCAATTGAGCAGGTTATCTTCGAATACCTCCTCACATCAGGGGTCCGGAAGCGGGGCACTACTTCCCGGTGATGTACTTGAATGCCATCGAGGCTATGTCATCCACGGCACTTCCGTCGCGGTCGCTGTCGAGCATGCTTGAGGCCATGTCGATCATAGCGTTGCCTGACGAAGGGGCAGCTTGCGCTTGTTGCTGCCCGCCACCGAGCAGGCCGCCGAGCAGACCGCCGAGTCCGTCGGCGCTGACGCCCTGTTCCTGCTTTTGACGGCCAATATAACCCATCACGATCGGAGCAAGCATCATCAGGATCTGTGCGACCTGTCCGATGTCGAGACCGGTCTTATTGCTGACATCCTGTGCGACCGGGCCCTGCTGCGTGCCCAAAATGTGCCCGAGAATGCCGCCGGCATCCGCTTGTCTCGGAGGAGGCTCAGCTTGCCCGCCGCCGAATATTGCACCCGCAAGGCCGCCGAGATTGTCGAGGACACTGCCGTCGTGGTCCTGTTCGAGCGCATTGTTAAGGCTCTCGGCCCCCTGCGGCGTCGAAGCGTTACTTGCAAGCCCGTTGATCAACGCCGGCAACGCCATCTGTATCGCCGAATTCACGAGCGACGGATCCGCACCAACATTCTGACTGATCTCGCTGACTGCCCGATCACCCTGCTGCTGGCCCAAAAGGTCCTGCAATGAAAACATATGTTCTCCTCAGTATTGAAAATAATTGCTGTCCGGATATAGTAGCAGAAGTCGCCACGAAATGAACCCTCGCCACGCTCGAAAGCCGATCGAAATCAAGAATGTAATCCTCATCACAGCGGTCGGCGCGGCTTTGGTCGCTGGACTCGCCGCCATGATCTACTGGTTTGCGCTCACGCGCAACGCGGCCGGGCCTTACCGCTACGTATCGACTTTTGTCGGGCAAAATGGCGAGTTCGGCGAGCCATTCGGGATCGCTGTCAGGGGTGATGCGATCTTTGTTTCGGACGGTCAGAACGACAAGATCTGGCGGATCGAAGGTGGAAGCACCACGGTTTTTGCGGAGGGCCTCGACACGCCGTCGGGGCTTGCCTTTGATACTGACGGCAACTTGCTTGTTGCCGACACCGGTTCGCAGACCATCAAGTCGATCAATTCCAAAGGCGTTGTGGCGATCGTGGCCAGTAGCTGTGCAGGCACCGATCACGAGATTCTCGAAACCGGAGTTGCAGAACACGCAACACTAAATGGACCGATCGCCGTGGCGGTCGGCCCTGACGGGAAAGTGTTTTTCGCCGATTCGTACAATGACCGGATCTGTGTTGTCGAAAATGGTCGCGTCACGACGCTCGCGGGCGGAGCAACCGGTTATTTAGACGGGAGCGGCTCGACGGCCCGCTTCAATACGCCAACCGGCCTTGCGATCTGGAATGACAAGTTGCTCGTAGCCGACACCGGCAATCATCGCATTCGCGTAGTGGAACCCGACGGTCGCGTTTGGACGCTTGTCGGTAACGATGACGGCGGCCTTCAAGACGGGCCGTTATCGACGGCAACGCTGGTCCAACCCACGGCGATAGCGGTCGCGGGCGATGTGATCTACATAGCGGACGGCAACGCGGTCCGGCGGATCGACACCAGTCCCGTGGCCTCGATGCGGACGATCTCAAATGACGTGCGCGGCGTTGCGGATGGCGATGTCGCGAGCGCGAGATTCAATCGTCCGTCGGGGCTCGCGATCTATGCGGGCGGAGATCTTCTGGTTGCCGACAGTGACAACCGGCTATTGCGGCGGATGTCGGCAACCAACACCGGACCCTCGATCACGCGTGAACAGATCGATGCTATGAAAGACAGTCCCGCAGAGTTTCGCGGCCGCGCTCCAGGTCGTTGGCCCTTCGATCCACCCGAAAGACCGCGCGACGTCGCGGGAACGCTCGGGGAGCTTCGCGGCGAAGTCGGTACGTCTGAACAGCTTTGGTTTCACAACGGTCTGGACATCGCCGGTGGTTATGGCGAGACGGCGCGGTTTATCCGCGATGAAAAGGTATTGTTGCCCATTGCGGCGCAGAATTTCGGTACTTTGCGGGAACTGCTCAGACTGCCGTCGATCGGCTACATCCACATATGTTTAGGCCGTTCGGCCGATGAAAAGCCGTTCGGCGACGGGAGATTTCAATTCCTGAGAGACGAGGCGGGAAGGCTTGCCGCTGTACGGGTCGCTCGCGGCACAAGGTTCCGGGCCGGCGAGGCGATCGGCACCCTGAACGCTATGAACCACGTACACCTGATCACGGGCCGAATGGGCGCCGAGATGAATGCGCTCGATGCGCTCGACCTGCCCGGGCTGGCCGACACCAGGCCTCCGGTCATCGAAGCCGTCCGGCTAACGCACGAAAACGGCCAGCCTGTCGAAACCAGCCGGACAGATCCACGTATTAGACTGACACAGAAGGCGCGGATCATCGTCCGCGCCTACGATCAGATGGACGGAGGCTCCGACCGGCGTCGGCTGGGATTGTACAGGCTCGGTTATCAGGTCGCCAGAAGCGACGGCACGCCGGCGACCGAGCAGCGATGGACGATCAGTTTTGGCAGAATGCCGTCGAACGATGCCGTCACGCTGGTTTACGCGCCGGGCAGCAGGTCCGGGGCAAGGGTCGAGACCGTCTTCGACTATATCTTGACCAACGTGGTGAACGGCGACGAGGCTCGCGAGGACTTCCTGGATGTAGCCGCGCTTGATCCGGGATCGTACATTCTTAGAGTAATGGCGGAAGACCGCTTCGAGAATCGAACCGCCAAAGACATTCAATTTGAGGTAATGAGATGAGAACTATCTGCACGATCGCACTTGGCCTGGTACTCGTATTCCCGGCTCTCGCTTTTGACGGCCCGGGAAAAGGGCCGTCGATATTGGTTACGCCACCCGCACCGAAATTCACCGATGCCGAGCGCCACGCCGAGCTTGCGCGCCGCCGTGCGGCGGTGGCGGCGAAGATGGTCGATAACAGTGTTCTGATCCTGTTTAGCGCGGAACCGCGGCTTTACACGAACGATGTCGACTACGTGTACCGTCAGGAAAACAACCTCTATTACCTGACCGCGCTGAAGCAAGCCGGTGCGACGTTCGTTATTGAGAAGCGTGGCGGAGTGGTCAGCGAAACTTTGTATCTGCCAAAGCGAAATCCGCAGTTCGAGACTTGGAACGGCAAGATGTACTCGAACGAAGATGCGGCCCGCGTGTCGGGCTTAAAGACGATCGTCGCCTCGACGGAACGTGCCGCTTACTTCGACAGGCTGAAGGCAAAGACCGACGCTGCGATTGCCAATGTCTATCTGCTGATACCGAACAGCGAGCGCGATTCTGATGGTACACGCGAGTTTCGTGTAGAGAGTGAATTCTCAAAAGGACTCGCCGGGTATAAGGTCACAAACGCGCGTCCGATCTTCGCCGAGCTTCGCCAGATCAAGTCTCCGTATGAACTAAAACTGCTCCAGCACGCTGTAGATATCTCGATGGAAGCGCATACGCGCACCTGGGCGACCGTCGGACAGGCATCGATGGAATACGAAGTCCAGGCCGAGTTCGAGTATGTGCTTCGCCGGCGTAACGCCGACTTCTGGGGTTATCCGTCGATCGTCGGCTGTGGACCCAATGCGACCACGCTGCACTATGTCGAATCGCAGGGCGCGGTAACAAAGGGCAGCCTGCTGCTGATCGACGCGGCCGCCGAGTACGAACATTACACCGCGGACGTGACCCGCACTTTTCCTGTCAACGGCAAGTTTTCCAAAGAACAGGCCGAGATCTACCAGATCGTTTACGATGCGCAGGAGGCCGCGGCGAAACTGACAAAGCCGGGGGCAACAATGGCCCAACTTGGGGCGGCGGCCACCGAAGTGATAAAGGACGGCCTGCTTCGCCTCGGGTTGATCACCGACCGCAACTCCCAGCAATACCGTATCTACTATATGCACGGACTTGGGCACTGGATCGGGATGAACGTGCACGATGTCGGAATAACCGGAACGCTCGCCGCGGGAATGGTCTTTACAAACGAGCCCGGTATCTATGTTCGCGAAGACGCTCTCGATTATCTGCCCGACACGCCGGAGAACCGGGATTTCATCGCCAAGGTACGCCCGGCCTTTGAGAAGTACAAGAACATAGGCGTCCGCATCGAGGACGATCTGCTTGTCACTCCGAGCGGGGTCGAGTGGATGACCGCGAAGCTGCCGCGCAAGCTTGCCGATATCGAGGCATTTATCGCGGCGAAACCGGCACTTCCCTGATGGCCTGCTATAATCGAGCCGTTTGGCCAACGAAACAGCACAGAATTCGGGCGACGTAACGCTGCCGCTTGTTATCGTAAACCCGAAGTCCGCCTCGGGATCGACCCGTGAGAATTGGTCCCAGACCGCCAGCGATCTGCGGGCTCATTTCGGGCCCTACAGCGTTGCATTTACGAAAGCGCCCGGCGACGGTATTCAGATCGCTGAGCGCGCCGCCATCGCGGGGCGCAGCTTCATCATCGCATGCGGCGGGGATGGAACTATCAACGAGGTCGCGAACGGGATACTTCGCTCCGGCTGCGACGTTGAACTCGGCGTCCTCCCGTCGGGCACAGGCGGTGATTTTCGCCGGTCACTCGGGCTGCCGCTCAGCAATCGCGAAGCAGCTGCCGCTCTGCGGAACGGCATCACGAGGCTGATCGATGTCGGGAAGGTCACTTTCGAGGACCACGACGGCCATACGTCGAGCCGGTTCTTTGTGAACGTTTCGTCAGCGGGCCTTGCACCAGAAATCATCCTGCGGGTAAAAAGTTCGTCTGTTTTTGATTGGCTGCCGGTCGAGGCTGTTCGTGGCCGGGCAAACTTTGCCGTTTCGACCCTGCGCGAGATCGTCGGGCTTAAGCCGGCGTTGGTTCGTGTTCGATTCGATGACGGCGATGAGCACACGCTCCAAACCATCGCGTTTTGTGTCGCGAATTCGCGCTACTTTGGCGGCGGAATGGCGATAGCGCCAAACGCAAAACTTAATGACGGCCTGCTTGACGTCGTAAACATCGGCGATCTCGGCTCGGCGCGGATACTCCTGAATGCCTATTCGATATACCGCGGCTCTCACGAGGAACTTACGGGTGTGCGATCGACGACGGCGAAGCGGGTCGAGCTTAAGGCTCTCGATCCGTCCGATCCCATTCCAATTGAGACCGACGGCGAACTCCCGGGCCGGCTGCCCGCCATTTACGAGATCGTCCCGAACGCCCTCCGCATTCGGGCACCCGGGCCGTAACATCTATTAAGCTTCTGTTACGTTTTTGTTACCAATCGCGTTTGTATGGCCTCCCGAAGTTAACTAAACTTTAACTTTGTTGCGATACTCCGGATGACCTTCGGTGCTAAGCTATTGATCGCGTCATGTTTCGTCCTCTTCGCCGCCGCTCCGGTGCCGGCTCAGGACGATGAGGACACGCAGTCCTGGAACGACCTGCAGGTATCGATACCACTGGCTGAAAAAGTCGATCTGCTGCTTCTGGGCACAGTCCGGGTCGGTCGTAACGTAACCTCGGTGGTCGAAGGCAGGATCGGCGCCGGGCTGAACCTCCATTTGACCAGAGCCTTGTCCTTCTCCCCGACCTACCAACATATCGAAACACGAAATTCAGTCGGACGCTTTCGGACCGAGCACCGGGTAAGTATGCGGGGAACATTTAAGTTCCCGACGAAAGGCTTCGGGCTCTCGCACCGCAGCATCATCGAGCTGCGATATCGCGCCGCTGGGAACAGTTGGCGATACCGGCCGTCGCTTACGTTCGAAAAGGAACTTCCGCAGGGCTTGCTCGGCCGGGCGAAGTTGTTTGTGACCGAAGAACCGTTCTACGTCTCAACCACAAAGCGATTTTCACGAAATCGCTTCAGTATCGGTGTAAGCAAGCCGATCAACAACCACCTCACGCTCGACGTTTACTACATGCG
>CAZSOE010000057.1:0-2013 GCA_964608335.1 uncultured Chloracidobacterium sp. | reverse complement strand
TCGGTGTAAGCAAGCCGATCAACAACCACCTCACGCTCGACGTTTACTACATGCGCCAAAGCGATGGCTTCTCACACCCGGGCGACCTGAATGTGATCGGAACATCCTGGAAGGTCAGGCTCTAGGCCGGCCAATACGGCCAAAACACCGGCACCAGTACCATCGCCAGCGCGAACACGATCAGGGTCAGGATCGATCCGATCTTCACAAAATCCATGAACCTGTAATGCCCTGGTGTATAAACGAGGACGCTCGCGGGTTCGAGTGGCGTAATGAACGAGAAGCTCGCGGCGTAGGTGATCGCGATGATGAAAGTACGTGGATTGACGCCGAGCGCGACAGCGGACTGCACAGCGACCGGCAGCACAACAAGCGCCGACGCCTGATTGGACATTGGCTGCGTGAGGGCCACGGTCAGGCCAAAGAAACCGGCGAGAACTGCCGTCGGCCCGTAGTAACCCAGTTGGTCGTTGATCTGCGAGGCGAGAAACTTGTCGGCCCCGGTCGATTCCATCGCGACGCCAAAGCTCATCATGCAACCGATCAGTACGAGCAGCCGAAAGTCGATCAACGAGTACAGCTCGCGATGATGCACGGTCTCGGTCACAAGGAGCAGCATGACACCCGCAAGCACAGCGATCGGAAGCGGAATGTGAAAGCCCAGAACTACCCCCGAAAGGGACAAGGTTAGGAAAAGAAGAAACGCGGCTACGGCCCATTTGCGTTTCTCGAACCGCGTGTTCGCGGTCGCGGACAGGTCTTCCAAAACAAGTATGTCCTCATCGCCCGCAAGCAGGTCAAGGCCCGCGCGACGCCCCTGGACTAGCAGGACGTCGCCAAAATTCAGCTCAACAGCACTTAGCTTGCTGACGAAGGTCCGGCCGTGCCGATTGATCGCGAGCACCGTCAGGTTATAGCGTTCTCTAAACGAGAGGGATTTGAGCGTCCGGTTGGCCAATCTCGAATTTCGCAGCACCAGAACCTCAAAAAGCTCAACATTTCCGCCCTCGAGCTCAGTATCGCTCAACAGGAAATCCGGCTTGATCTCGAGCCCCGCTTCTTCCTTAACGTGCAGAATATCGGGCATCGTCCCCTCGACTATCAACATGTCCCGGCGTCTGATCCTTTCGGACGCGCTTGGCGCATTTATCTTCTCGCCATCGCTTCGTATGATCCCGAGCACATTGAGGTCGAGATGCTGGGTGAGGTTTGCCTCAGCCAGGGTCTTGCCTTCGAGCGGAGAATCCGGAAGCACCAGCAACTCGGAAATGTATTCCCGCATTCGGTTTTGTTCCGTAAATGATTCGCCGCCGCCGCGATTCGGCAGTAGTCGGCGTCCGATCAGAAGCATGTATACAAGGCCGGCAAGCAACGTGACGATGCCGACCGGTGCGAGTTCGAACATCGTGAAGGGTGCCTGGCCGTAACGCTGGATGCTGCCGCTGACGGCAAGATTGGTCGAGGTGCCGATCAAAGTGCAGCTGCCGCCGAGGATCGCACCAAACGCCAGCGGCATCAGCAGCTTTGACGGCGCGATGCCCGTCTTGGCCGCGAGACCGATCACGATCGGCAGGAACATCGCTGTCGTCGTAGTGTTCTTGAGCAACGAGGCGCTGGCCGCAGCCAGTATCATTATCAGCGCGGTCAGAACAAAGACGTTGTCGCCGGCCAATTGCCCTATCCGACGGCCGATCATATCGACGAGACCCGTTTTGGTCAGGCCGCCGATCAGGACAAATAATCCCGCGATCGTGATTATGATCTCGTTCCCAAAGCCCGCGACAGCTTCCTGCACCGTCAGGACCTGAGTGATCACCAAGGCCATAACTAGAAGAAGGCCAACAACATCGACCGGGATCTTCTCAGTCGCGAAGAGAATTATCGCGACGACCAACAGGACGAGTGTTATGGCGATCGGTGACACTTTTTCACCAGAATATCGAATCGTGAATGGATTAGGAAGGATGATCCGCGGTGTTGCATTACGACACAGCTTGAAGCTAAGCTAAATCG
>CAZSOE010000056.1:0-9467 GCA_964608335.1 uncultured Chloracidobacterium sp. | reverse complement strand
ATGGTCCGGTCGAGTGTGATAGAGGAACTCGGCGAAGATTATGTTCGGACCGCGCGTGCAAAGGGGCTAAACGAACGCGTGGTTCTTTATAAACATGTTCTTAAGAATGGCCTGATACCGGTTGTCACGATCCTCGGCCTGCAGCTCGGGGTCCTGCTCGCGGGAGCCATCATCACCGAGAAGATCTTCAACTGGCAGGGCCTCGGTCTGCTCCTGCTCGATGACGGGATCGGCAAACGAGACTATCGCCTGGTGCAGGGATGCGTGCTGGTAATCAGCATTACCTTTATTGTTGCGAACACACTGACTGATCTTGTTTACCGCAAACTCGACCCTAGGATCAGACTGAGTTGATAACTAAAAACTAGAAACTAAAAACTAGGTGAAAGACTCAATTCTCCGGACAAAAAGTTATGCGTTTGCGATCCGTGTGGTGGAGTTGAATAAGCATCTTAATACCCGGCACAGCGAGTTTGTGCTCAGCAAACAAGTCCTGCGCTCGGGTACTGCCGTCGGTGCATTGATCCGAGAGGCCGAGTTCGCTCAGTCCAGGGCAGACTTTCGGAACAAGATGTACGTGGCCTTGAAGGAGGCTAATGAAACGCTTTACTCGCTAAGCCTTCTTAAAGATACAAATTATATTGAGTTCAATGGTTATGAAAGCATTTCGACGGACTGTTCGGAACTGGTAAAAATGCTCGTAGCAACCGTTAAGACCACGCAAGGACCGCTCAAACAATGACTCGGTCTAGTTTTTAGTTTTTAACTGTTAGTTTTTAGTTAATGAGCAGATTGGGCTACATTGGGATCGTCATCGCGCTATTGTTCATCGTCGCGGCCATATTTGCGCCTCTGATAGCGACGCATGACCCTCTGCCTCAGAATCTCGACCTTCGCTATCTGCCCCCGTCGTTCGACAATTGGTTTGGCACCGATGGACTTGGCAGGGACGTCTTCTCCCGTGTGATCTACGGCGCGCGGATCTCGCTTCAGGTCGGTATCTCGGTGGTGATGGTGTCGTCCGTGATCGGCATCATCATCGGCGCCATCGCCGGTTTCTACGGCGGAATAGTCGACAAATTTCTTTCCGGCTACGTCTTCAACGTGTTTCTCGCGTTCCCCGGACTCTTGCTCGCGATCGCGATGGTCGCGTTCCTCGGGCCGGGGCAGGGAAAGCTGATACTTGCGTTATGCGTTATCGGATGGGTCGGTTACGCGCGCGTTATGCGCGGCCAGGTATTGAAAGTGCGCGAATACGATTATGTTCAGGCCGCCCGGGCTCTCGGGGCGGGAAATCTGCGTATCCTCGTGACACACATCCTGCCGAACGCGATCCAGCCCCTGATCGTTCAGGCGTCGCTTGGAATGGCCGGCGCGGTCCTATCCGAGGCATCGTTGTCATTCCTTGGTCTTGGCATCCCGCCGCCTGCTCCGAGCTGGGGCACGATGATCGAGGAGGCACGGCAGTTCTTTAGTACGACACCGCACGTCCTGTTCTTCCCGGGTCTTGCGATCGCGCTGACGGTGCTGGCGTTCAACTTTATCGGCGACGGCCTGCGGGAATATCTCGATCCCAAACAGCGGGCAAGATAAGACGATGGCCGAAGAGTCGATCAGGATATTCTCGCTCGGCGACGCGGCATTGACGGTCGAATTTGGCAACGCGATCTCGCCGTTGCTCAATTCCCGCGCGATCGCCCTGGCTGAGCACTTCATGCGGCATCCGTTCCCGGGTTTTGTCGAGGCCGTTCCGGCGTATACATCGACTACTCTTTTCTACGACCCGATCGTGCTTTTGAAAACCGGGGAGAAAGCAACAGCATTCGAACAGGTGCGCGCAGCAGTGGACGCTGCACTCGGGTCACTTGAGGTTTCCAGCGACGAAGAAGCCCGGATGGTCGAAATACCGGTGACCTTCGATCTCCCTGGCGAGTACGACCTTGCGTTCGTTGCCGAACACGCGGGCCTCGACCCGTCAGAAGTTATTAACCGCTTCGTCTCGACCATTTATCGTGTTTATATGCTCGGTTTCCTGCCCGGCTTTACCTACATGGGCGAGGTTGACGACAGCATCGCGACCCCGCGAAAGGTTACGCCGCGGACAATGGTTCCCGCGGGGAGCGTTGGTATCGCCGGCCGGCAGACCGGTATCTATTCGCTCGAGTCGCCGGGCGGCTGGCAGGTCATCGGCCGCACATCAGTACCGCTATTTACCCCCGATGCCGACTCGCCGACGCTGCTTCAGGCAGGCGATCAGGTCAGGTTCACAGTCGGGCCATGAGTATCGTCGTCGAAAAGCCAGGTATTCTAACCACGCTTCAGGACCTTGGAAGGGACGGTTATCGTCGTTTCGGGATCAATCCCGGCGGCGCTATGGATCGAGCCGCTGCGAGGCTAAGCAATATTCTTCTCGGCAACAATGAGAACGAAGCTGTGATCGAAATGCACTATCCGGCGCCTCAACTGCGATTCCAAACAAGCGCGGTCGTGGCGATCGGCGGCGCGGACTTCGCCCCCGAGATCGATGGAGTTGAGGTTTCGAATTGGACCCCGCTCTTAGCTGAGAAAGGATCAACGCTAAGGTTCGCCGCGAGACGCTCGGGCGCGCGTGCGTATCTCGCGGTTCACGGAGGCTTTAAGATCGCTGAATGGCTCGGCAGCACAAGCACGAATCTAGCGGCAAAGATCGGCGGCTTTCAGGGCCGGGCTCTCGCGCAGGGCGATCGGATCGAACTGGGCCAACCGGCTCCAAAGATACGAGAGCTGCCGGCCAGCCGTATAGCCCGTGCAGTGGTCCCGCATTACAGCCGGTTCCCGACAGTTCGGATCGTGCCTGGGGCCGAATACGAGATGCTGACCATCAGTGGCCGTAAACTATTGCTGGCACAGGACTTCACGATCTCGGGCAACTCGAACAGGATGGGCTTCCGCTTGGCCGGGGAACCGCTGACCCTTGTCCGGCCGATCGAGCTTCTTTCTTCAGCCGTCGCTTTCGGCACGATCCAGCGCTTGCCCGATGGACAACTGATCGTGCTGATGGCGGACCACCAGACCACGGGTGGTTACCCGAGAATCGCTCATGTCGTCAGTCGAGATCTGCCGCTCATGGCTCAGCTTGGTCCCGGTGATAAGGTAGCTTTCCATTTGGTTGAACTGGACGAGGCCGAAGCACTTGCGGCCGAATTTGAGCGGGATTTGAGTTTTTTCCGCGTCGGGTGTAGATTTCAGGCGAACGCGTGGACAATCTAACGATCGACCTCAACTGCGATATGGGCGAAGGCTGCGGCAACGACGCCGAGCTTATGCGCTTTGTTTCGTCCGCGAACATCGCCTGCGGATATCATGCAGGTGATCGCGACACGATGCGCCGGACCGTCGATCTCGCGCTCGAACACGGCGTCGCGATCGGCGCTCATCCGGGTTATGCCGATCGCGAGAACTTTGGGCGAACCGCGATGAACTTGTCCGCCGATGAGATCAAACAACTTGTCACTGATCAGGTCGTCGAGCTGAAGGAGATCGCAAATTCGGCGGGAGCGATCGTAACGCACGTAAAACCGCACGGGGCCCTCTACAATCAGGCAGCGCGCGACCCCGAGCTGGCTTACGCGATCGCCGAAGCCGTTTCCGACATCGATCCACGACTGATCCTTTTTGGCCTGTCCGGCAGCGTTTCCGTCACAGCGGCCGAGGCGAGAGGCCTTCGAACAGCGTCTGAGGTCTTCGCGGACCGCACTTATCAGAATGACGCTTCGCTTACACCTCGAAGCCGATCTAATGCTCTCATCGACGAAACCGACGTCGCCATGACTCAGGTGCTCGATATGATCAAATATGGACGAGTCCGGTCGACCGACGGTTTGATGGTGAAGATAACCGCGGACACCGTCTGCCTGCACGGCGACGGCGCTCATGCGGTCGAATTTGCTCGCGCCATAAATGCAAAGCTTGCGGCGAACAACATTCGGATACACGCGCTCAGTGGCTGAGGAAACAAAGAAAAGCGGCATCGGCTCTGTGATATTTGGGGCTGCGTTCCTGATGGCAACATCGGCCGTCGGCCCGGGATTTCTCACGCAAACTACTGTCTTCACCAAGCAGCTCCTCGCGAGCTTTGGGTTTGTTATCCTCCTTTCGATCATTCTCGACATTTGCGCTCAGCTCAACATCTGGCGCGTCCTAACGATCACGGGGAAACGGGCGCAGGATGTTGCAAACGAAACGATCGGAGGCAGCGGCTATCTGCTCGCCGGCCTGGTTGCGGCAGGCGGACTCGTTTTCAATATCGGCAACATCGCGGGCACGGGCTTGGGCCTGAACGCGGCACTCGACCTTCCGGTGGAATACGGCGCGCTCATTAGTGCCGCAGCGGCGATAGGTCTCTTCTTGTTCAAGGAAGCGGGCCGCGCGATGGACCTGTTCGTGAAAGTGTTGGGTGTGATCATGCTCGGGCTGATCGCCTACGTTGTTTACCGGTCGCAGCCTCCGGTAGCCGAGGCTGCGTTTCGGACCATTTGGCCCGAGTCGATCGACCCCCGCGCCGTCGTCACGCTTGTCGGCGGTACGGTCGGTGGTTACATCACATTTGCGGGCGCCCATCGGCTGATCGATGCCGGCGTGACGGGCATCGAAAGGATGGGCGAGGTCAACCGCGGTGCATACAGCGGGATCCTCATCACGGCGGTAATTCGCTTCTTCCTGTTCCTCGCCGCCCTCGGCGTGATCACGATGGGTCTCGCGATCGACGATAAGAACCCGCCTGCCTCGGTGTTTCAGAATGCCGCCGGCGACATTGGCCTCCGGCTGTTCGGCGTCGTTATGTGGGCCGCGGCGATCACGTCGGTCGTTGGAGCCGCCTTTACTTCAGTTTCGTTCCTTAAGACGCTGCACCCTTCGCTCGAACGCCGGAATAATCTTGTGGTTATCGGCTTTATGATCGTCTCCGCCACTATCTTCCTGCTGGTAGGTAATCCTGTGCGGCTGCTTGTGTTTGCAGGGACGGTGAACGGCTTTATCCTCCCGATCGGCCTCGGTCTGATCCTGATCGCCTCAAGAAAACGCGTCCTCATGAAGGATTATGTCCACCCTCTCGCCTTGCAGCTGCTGGGCTGGATGGTTGTGGCAATAATGCTTGGCTTCAGTATCACTACGATCGCGTCGTACTTCCGTTGATAAAATGCGAACATTTCCGGCGGCCACTGCATCCAAAATATCGGATCACGCGTCTCTAACACAGATGAAGATTGGCTTGCATCGTATGCTGGTTCTTTGCTTGGTGGGCGGAATGCTGGCGTGTGCAGCGGCCGCTCAATCGGGGCGAAGGCCTGCCCCGACGCCCAGCCCGGTCTCGTCTACGCGGTCCGACGGACCTCCGGGCTTCTCGGAATCGAGGCCGCGCGACGGTTCCCGCCGGGCGTATCCCCAGGTTCTTGGTCCGACGGGCAGCGCAGGGGCCGACAAACCTGCACCGACCACGTCAGCGTCAGATGACGACATTCTTCGAGTCACTACCGACCTGGTTACGATCCCAGTTTCGGTTTTCGATCGGCACGGGCTGTATATTCCAGGCATACGGCAATCGGAGTTCAAGATCTTTGAGGACGGTGTCGAACAGGAGATCGCCTATTTTGCGACGACCGATCAACCTATCACGGTCGCCCTGTTACTTGACGTGAGCCCGTCGACGCAGTACCGGATCGAGGAGATCAGGAGGGCGGCATCGGCCTTCGTTACGAAACTCAGGTCTGAAGACACGGTCATAGTGATCAAGTTCGACTCCAGTGTCGAAGTACTCGCCAAGGCCACTCGCGACCGCGAGAAGATCTATCGTGCGATCGAGAAGGCAGACTTTGGCGATGGCACTTCTTTATACAACGCCGTCGACGAAGCCTTGCGAAAGCAACTCGCGACGATCCCGGGACGCAAGGCGGTAGTATTGTTCACCGACGGAGTCGATACGACGTCGCGCAAAAATAGCTACGACAGCACGCTTAGCTACGCCGAGGAGTCGGACTCGTTGATATTCTCGATCTACTACAACACCTACTTCCAGGGTAATCCGACCGCAGGCGGGGGCATTTTTGGGGGCGTGTTGCGCGGGCGTGGAACCAGCTCTCTCGAATATGCCGTGGGCCGAAAGTACCTTGAAGAGCTCGCGGACGCGACAGGTGGACAGGTCTTTCGCCCTGAATCCACCCCCGGCGGCCTGACCGCTGCCTTTGAGGGCATCGCCGAAGAACTGCGACGTCAGTACAACGTCGGTTACGTTCCAAAAGAGACGGGCAAAGTTGGACAACGTAAAGAGATCAGAGTAAGAGTGGAACGCCCCGATCTCATGATCCGCGCCCGTGACAGCTATGTCGTCGGTTCGGCCCCACGAGCTCCAGCCCCGACACCGACGCCTCGTTAGGATTCGAACGCAGCCAAAAGAAAATCTGCAAGCGGTTCTCCCGCCCTCGTTCTCCACACTACATAGCCCGTGAGGGCTTGTAATTTAGATAGATCAGGAGAATTTGTATGAAAAACGGAATGCGCTTGCGCATCATGGGAAAGGTGTGTCTGATGTTGTTGTTTTTGCTCGCCGGGAAGGCGGCTTTGGCCGCTCCGCCGCAGCCGGCGGACCTCCGAGTCCAGCTTCAGGGTCCAGCCTCGGCGGTCGTGTATTCACCCTACGTCTACACCGTGACTGTCCGAAACATCGGCAATCAACGGGCCGATAACGTCCGCGTTGTCATCGACCTGCCTTTGACCGATACGAGTCCGCAACGGTACATCCTCGGCACCCTGAACGGATTCGACACGTCAAAGTGCTCGGTCAGCGCTCTCAAACTGCAATGCAGTCTGGGAACTGTGAGCCAGAATCAGCAGCGGTCGCTCACTTTTAATTTCACGCTGCCTATCTCGACGAAGACTCTTCAGATAAAAGCGACCGGATCGACGACCTCGATCGAACCAAATCAGTCGAACAACCAGGCCTCGATGGTGCCCGCGCTCGCTTACCCGACCGTCGAGATCACATCGGCAAATGTTCTGAATTCGCACTGCACGGGCACCGGGCTGACGTCATTCTTCGAGTGCGAGCTTTTCCCGAGTTCGATCTCGTTCCACACCGCCAGGTTGGAGGCGAACCGCACCATCACCCTGTCCGAGCCCGGCTGGACGGGCGAATGGGACCAGCCGACCCTGCAGGAGCTGCACTTTACCTATACCGACAGCATGGGTTCGTGGGCCGAATTCAGAGGCTTCGCCCGTAGCTCAACCTGTTTCGAAGGCGTGATGACATTTGTCCCGGACTACGGCTACGTCGCTCCATATCGCGTCTGCATCCAATAGCCGACGCTCAGTACCAATAAGAAAAGGCACTCGATCGCAGAGTGCCTTTTTTCTAAACTGGTGATCCGAGAAGGACTCGAACCTTCGACCCACTGGTTAAAAGCCAGTTGCTCTACCGACTGAGCTATCGGACCAAAACGACAATAATACAATGCACAATGCAAAATGCACAATACATGATCCAACAAATGTGCATGGTGAATTATTCACTCTGCATGATAGCCAGTTCCATTCGGACGTCGGCCCGGGCGTAGAGTGAATTTGGGTCGGACGGGACGTCGAGGAATCCCGCTGTGCGGTAGAGCGAAATTGCAGGCGCCAGGCTGGAGTGTGTTTCGAGGAAGATCGTTGCGAATTCCCGGTCCCGGGCAAACTCGATGCACCGGCTGATAAGCTGTCGGCCGATACCTAACCGCTGAAACGCGGGCGAGACGGCCATCTTCGTCAGTTCCACGACCTCGGCGGTTGCGGGGATCATCGCGACGGTTCCGGCCGCACGACCGTCAACCAGTGCGATGAAGATCTGCCCGCCGGCCTCGATGACGCATTTTTGCGGATCGTCGAGTATTTCGCGGTCGTGTGGTTCGATCGCGAAAA
Source organism: uncultured Chloracidobacterium sp. (assembly GCA_964608335.1). Taxonomy (GTDB): domain Bacteria; phylum Acidobacteriota; class Blastocatellia; order Pyrinomonadales; family Pyrinomonadaceae; genus OLB17. The sequence continues at coordinate 1,538 of CAZSOE010000056.1, read as the reverse complement.
ACTTCTCGATCCATTCGTAATTCAGTCGGGCAAAGTCCGCCGCCCACCGGTCCGCAAACTCGACGACCTCCACGCCCGGCCGCGCGTTCGCGTTCATTCGGCCCTCTGAGCTCGCGACCCCGAATCGAACCAAGTTTCCATCACCGAGTCCTTCATAATGATGGTCTGGTCGCGTTCCGGTCCGGTCGAGATCAGTCCGATCTCGACGCCGATCTGCTTCGATAGAAATCTAACGTATTCCTGCGCATTCGCGGGAAGCGAATCGAACTCGGTTGTGCCGAGTGTGTCAGTGTTCCATCCTACGAGCGTTTCGTAGATCGGCTTTATTTGCCGCAGATCGCTGGTAACCGCGGGAAACGTATCGATACGTCTTCTGCCCACCTCGTAACCAACGCAAACCTTGATCTCGTCCAGGGTGTCAAGCACATCGAGTTTCGTCAGCGCGACGGAGTCGAAGCCGTTAAGTTCCGCCGCATAACGCGTTGCGACCGCGTCGAACCACCCGCACCGCCGCGGTCGGCGTGTTACCGAGCCGTATTCGTTGCCACGCTCGCGGATCATCTCGGCCATTTCGGCCTCGCCTTCGACCATTTCAGTCGGGAATGGCCCTTCGCCGACGCGTGTGGCGTAGGTGCGAACGATGCCGAGGACGCCGGTTATGTGGTGAGGCGGAATTCCCGCGCCGACCGAAGCCCCGCCCGCCGTCGGATTGGATGACGTAACGTACGGATACGTGCCATGATCGACGTCCAGAAGCGTCGCTTGCGCGCCTTCGAGCAGGATCTTCTTGTTCGTTTTCCGCGCCTCGGCCAGGAAGTGCGATGTTTCGCAGACGTACGGCCGGAGCCTCTCGACAAGCGGCTCGAGTTCTGCAAGTATCTCGTCGGCTCGCAGGGGTTGGTTTCCATAAAGGACAATGATCCGGTTCGCTTCCTCGAGATTCCGCTCGACACGGAGCTTCAATACGTCATGCGACAGCGCATCGGCGACACGGATGCCACGCCGGCCGGCCTTGTCCTCGTAAGCCGGGCCGATGCCGCGAAGTGTCGTCCCTATCTTTTCGTTCCCAAGCCGCTCTTCCGATGTGTGATCGAGCGCTCGGTGATAGGGCATTATCAGGTGAGCGCGAGATGAGACCTTTAGCCGTTCAGGGGTGACCGAAACGCCCTTTGCCTCGATCTGATCGATCTCTTCAAAGAAAGCCTTGGGGTCGATCACCATCCCATTCCCGAGGACGCACACTTTTTTCTCGTGGATTATGCCAGATGGTAACAGCCTGAGGACAAAGGCCTTATCGCCGACGTAAACGCTGTGCCCGGCATTATGCCCGCCTTGATAACGTGAAACGATGTCGAAACGATCCGCCAACAGATCGACGACCTTTCCCTTGCCTTCGTCGCCCCACTGGGCGCCTATTATTACGATGATCATAGATTCGTGAATGGAAAATGGACAGCGGACAATGGACAATTAAAAACTCGTAGAACAAGAATCAATGATCATTTTTCGGAACACCCTCAATTGTCCATTGTGAAGCG
>CAZSOE010000055.1:0-9567 GCA_964608335.1 uncultured Chloracidobacterium sp. | reverse complement strand
GTCTGTCCGTCGATGCTCTCACGATCGATAAAATGATCGGCGAATTCGAGGCTGCCTTTCGCCGCGCGATGCATCCCCACGAAGCCGTATGACCATCTCGAAGCTGAAGCGTCTGCCAAAACGCGTAAGTGACGATCTGAAGATCATTCGGCTGGCACGGAACTGGCCCGAGATCCTTGGAGCAAAGGTCAGGCAGACGTCACTCGGTGCCGTGCGGCTTCGAAACGGAGTAGCGATCGATTCGCCGGCCGAGATCTCCCTCAATTTTCTGTTCCACGAGATATGGATCGACGAGTTGTATGCACCTGACGGATACGAGATCGGACCGGCTCAAACGGTCGTCGATATCGGCGCCAACATCGGTGTGTTCGCTGCGTGGGCGGCGACACGGGCACCGGACGTGAAAGTGATCGCGTGCGAGCCTTTCCCGGCAAACGCCGAGTGTTTCAGGGCGAACATCGCTGCGAGCGGATTGACGAACGTAGAGTTTCACGAAGTGGCCGTTGGCGATCGGACCGGGAAGCGAAGCTTTAACCTCAGCGATTCGTGGATACTACACTCGCTCGCCGATATCGGAACGTCGATCGGGCGGATCGAGGTAGATTGTGTGAAGTTCGACGATGCATTGAACGGCCTCGATCGATGCGACCTGTTAAAGCTCGATTGCGAGGGCAGCGAGTATGAGGTTCTTTACGGCGCATCGGGCCGAGCGCTGGCAAAGGTCGGCCGGATCGTCTGCGAGTTCAACAACCTGGACAATGTCGAGCGTAACGGAAAGTATCTCGCCGGTTTTTTGAACTCACACGGTTTCGATGTGGATGTGCTGCGGCCGCTCGACGTGGGCTCAGGTTTGCTCTGTGCGCGACGATGAGAGATCCGGTTGTATCAGTTATCATTCCGACCTATAACTTCGCACAGTTTATCGCGGAGGCGATCGACAGTGCCCTTGCCCAGACCGTTCCGGTCGGAGAGATCCTCGTGGTCGATGACGGCTCGACCGACGATACGCGAGCGGTCGTCGATCGCTACGGCGATCAAGTTCGTTACATCGCGCAAGCTAATGCCGGCGTATGCGCTGCGAGGAATCGCGGCGTTAGCGAGTCGAGCGGTGAGTACATTGCATTCCTCGATGCCGACGACATCTGGGCGCCGACGAAAATCGGAAAACAGCTCGCGAAATTCAGCGAGGATCACGAGATCGGCCTTGTCCACTGCGGTATGCGCGAATTCGACAGCGCCAGTGGTCAAACCATCGCTATCCATGTTGAAGGCCAGGAGGGCTGGGTTGCGGATGAACTGGTCCTTTGGGAGCGGCCCGTGATCAACGGGCCGGGCGGGACGATAATGGTGCGGCGGACGGCCTTTGATGCGGTTGACGGGTTCGACACATGGATGAAAGTTGGCGAGGATTGGGACTTTTGCTACCGCGTTGCGAGAAGGTGCAAGGTAGGTTTTGTTGCCGAACCGCTAGTCGATTATCGCAGCCACGCGACCGCCGCACACCGGAACGTTCGCGAGATGGAACGCGGAATGGCTCTGTTCTATCAGAAAGCGTTTGCCGAGGGCGGCGAGGTTCTCAAGCTGCGTCGTCGCGCGCTCGGGAATTTCCATCGGACGCTCGCCGGCTCATACTTTCAAAGCGGCGAATACGGCTCGTTCCTGCGGCACGCTGCGTTGAGCCTTGCAAAGACTCCATCGAACGTGGCGTACTTTCTCGCTTTCCCAAAGCGCCGTCTGGATCGCTCCCGAAATGGCTAAGGCACTCTACATTTGTTATTTCGGCATTCGCGAGCCGCTCGTGCAAACGCAAGTGCTGCCGTATTTACGGGGGCTTGCAAAGAGCGGTCACGATATCTCGATCGTTACCTTCGAGCCAAAGCCCGAAGCTGTACGATTACGGGCCGGCGATCAGGTTAAGCTCAGAACCGAGCTTGCCGCGCACGGCATCGATTGGCACTGGCTTCGCTATCACAAACGTCCTTCGGCGATCGCTACAGCGTGGGACATCTTTCGCGGAACGATCTTCATTCGAAGCTTCGTCCGTCGTAACAGCGTCGATCTGCTCCACGCCCGCGTCCACGTCCCCGCGTTGATGGCCGCGCTCGCACGAAAAGCATCACGCCGGACGCCGAAATTGCTTTTCGACATTCGCGGCTTCGTGCCGGACGAATATGTTGACGCCGGCGTCTGGCCCGCAGGCGGTTGGCTTTACCGAACCGCCAAGCGCATCGAAAGGTGGCTGCTCCGCGAGTCGGATGGCTTTGTCGTACTTACTGAAAGGGCCCGAGAGCTGCTTTTTCCCGGATCGGGTCCGAGCAGCCGCGACGATTCAGGGCGGCCTGTCGAGGTCATCCCGTGCTGCGTCGATCTGGCCGGTCGATTCGGTTCAAAGAGCGCGGAAGCCCGGCTGAAAGCTCGCGGCGAGTTTCGCCTCGATGACCGGTATGTCATTGCGCATCTCGGTGCGCTCGGTGGGCTTTACCTGACGGAGAAGATCGTCGCTTTGATGGCCGCGGCCCGCGAAGAACGCGGCGACGTTTTTGCGATGTTCCTGGCTCAGTCCGGTGCCGAGCAGCTTTCGCTGCTTCTCGACGATCGTGGATTCTCGCACAGAGACTACCTGATCGCCCGCGTCGCACCGGACGAGGTCGGCCGCTACCTGGCGGCTGCCGATGCCGGCCTGTCGATCGTAAAGGCGACCTACGCTACTGCCTCGCGATCGCCGACGAAGATACCCGAATACCTGGCCTGCGGCGTTCCGATCATCGCGAACCGGGGCGTCGGCGACGTCGACAGTTTGATCGAAGAAGCGGGTGTCGGCGTCCTTCTAAAGCAGCTTGATCGCGATTCGTACCGGGCAGCATTTCGTAAGCTAACGGCGCTCGGCGATATTCGGGACCGGTGCCGCGCCGTCGCGCTCGAAAGATTTGACCTCCAACAAGTCGGTAAACCAAAATATTTGTCGGTTTATGCAAGGACTCTCGGAAGCAAATGAGGACGATCGCAGCTTTTGTTCCCAATAAACTCGGGGTTGCGCCCGGGCAGCGCCTCAGGATAGAGGCGTGGGCGCCGCATTTGGCAGAACACGGGTGGAAGATCGATTTCTATCCTTTCGAGAGCGATAGTCTTCACGAGGTCTTTTACAAGCCGGGCCATACGGCGAGAAAGCTCGCCGGGCTGGCATCGTGCTACGCGCGGCAGCTCCGCAAGGTCCTTGGCGGTCTCGATTGCGATGGTATTTTCATCTATCGCGAGGCCGCACTCATCGGGCCGACGATCATTGAACGCCTTGCGAAGCGGGTGGGCGTCCCGATCATTTTTGACATAGACGATCCGGTCTTTCTCCCGTATAAAAGTCCGGTCAACGGATGGTTGAGCCTGCTGAAATTCTCGCGAAAGACCCACACGCTTTTTCGCCTGAGCGACCGCGTCATTGCCATCAACCGGCTTATAGGCGACTACGCGCGACGGTTCACGCGTGATGTTTCCATCATTCCGAACTTCGTCGACACCGATGTTTTCTGTCCGGACGAGACCGCGCGGGAGCCTTCACCTAAGATCGTTTGGACGGGCAGCGTCAGCACTCTGCAAAACCTATCGACCGTCGCCGGTCCGCTGAAGCAACTGCAGGAAAGGTATAAGACCCCCGTGAGGATCGTTGCGAACGGCACGACGCAGCTCAACAGCGTCGAACTTGAGCACAGAGAATGGTCGCCCGAGGCCGAAATATCGAACCTTCAGGAGTGCGACATCGGCATCGTCCCGCTTCTTGATCTTCGGTGGAATTCGTGGAAATTCTATCTTAAGACGATCCAGTACATGGCTGCCGGCCTGCCGGTCGTGGCCCGCAGGCTCGGTTCGAACCCGGAGGTTATCGAGGACGGCGTCAACGGCTTTCTTGTTGAAACCGAGCCGGAATGGGAGGATAGACTTGAGCAGTTGATCGTCGACGCCGATCTGCGCCGGCGAATGGGCAAAGCGGCGCGCCAAACAGCGGTCACGAGGTTTTCAGCGACGGTGCAGGTGCCTCGGGTCGTGCAGGTTTTCGAGGAAGTTTACGGGAGAGATTGAATTGACGACATCCAGCGTTTTGGTAACTGGCGGAGCAGGCTTTATCGGCTCGCATATCGTTGACGCGCTCGTCGAGGCCGGGCACCGCGTGCGTGTGCTGGATTCGCTCGTCGAACAGGTCCACGGTGGCGCCGTCCCGCCGCATCTCAATCCTGCGGCTGAGTTCGTTCATGGCGATGTCTGCGATCCGGCGGTCGTCAGCAAGGCGCTCGACGGGATCGATGTCGTGTCGCATCAGGCGGCCGAGGTTGGCGTCGGCCAATCGATGTACGAGATCGTTCGCTATACCCGGACCAACGATCTCGGTACTGCGGTCCTGCTCGAGGAGATGATCAAACGTGCGGGACAATTCCGAAAGCTTATCGTCGCCTCATCGATGTCGATCTATGGCGAAGGCGCGTACCGGTGTGACGCGTGCGACAAAACGATCTATCCTGCCCTTCGATCTGAGGAGCAGCTCGCTGCCCACAAATGGGACTTCGTATGCGACAGGTGCGGCGGACCGATCGACGTTATAGGAACCCCCGAGGAAAAACCGCTGTTTCCGACGTCCGTTTACGCGGTGAACAAGCAGGACCAGGAGCAGTATTGCATGATAATCGGCCGTGCGTATGGCATTCCGACGGTCGCCCTGCGTTATTTCAATGTTTACGGTCCGCGCCAGGCACTCTCGAATCCGTACACGGGCGTTGGAGCGATCTTCGCATCCCGGCTGATGAACGATAAGCCGCCGACCATCTTTGAGGATGGTGAGCAATCGCGCGATTTCGTACATGTCAGCGATATCGTGCAGGCCAATCTGCTCGCTATGGAAAAGGACGGGGCCGATCATACCGCGGTGAATGTCGGCACCGCACGTCCGGTCTCGATCAACGAGATGGCGCGCCTTCTTGCCGCGCAGCTTGGAAAGTCGATCGAACCGGAACTCGTCGGTAAATATCGCGAAGGCGATGTGCGCCACGCTATTTCCGATATATCGAAGGCCCGCAAGTTCCTGGGGTACGAGCCCAAGGTATCGCTGGAAGAGGGCTTTTCCGAGCTTCTCGAATGGTTGGGTTCGCAGCAGCCCGAGGACCATGTGCAGACGGCAACCGCCGAACTGGCGGCTCGAGGTCTGGTCAAGTAGTTCGATGTACATCCTGGGATTGACAACTCTCGGCGATTCGGCCGCCGCGCTCATCAAGGATGGCGAGCTGGTGGCCGCCGTCGAGGAAGAGCGCTTCTCTCGCGTCAAGCACCACGCGGGTTTTCCGTACAACTCGATCCGGTTCTGTCTCGACCATGCGGGCATCAAGCTGGCCGATGTCGAACATGTCGGGCATTACTGGAAGCCGTGGATACTTCGCCATAAGGCGCTGCAGGCCGCCAAGTCGCTCCTTATTTCGCGCGATATGTTCAAGGCGCGCGCCGACCGCGGCATCGCTCAGGTCAGTGACAGCTATCTGGGAATGTTTCGTCATCCCAAGCGGCTGCGGGAGCACTTCGGGCCGTCCAATTTCAAATTTCATTACATCGAACATCATCAGTCGCACGCGGCGTCGGCATTTTTCGTGTCCCCGTTCGATTCCGCCGCGATCCTCACCTGGGACGGCACGGGCGAGGACACGACGACGCTCTTCTGCCGCGGCAAGGGGAACCGCATCGATGTGCTCAAGCGAATAAAGCTCCCGCACAGCCTGGGTCAGTTCTATTCGGCCGTAACGAATTACATCGGCTTTGATATGTTTGCCGGCGACGAATGGAAGGTCATGGGCCTTGCGGCATATGGCGAGCCAAAGTTCTACGATTTCTTCCGTACGAAAGTGCTTACGACGAACGGCAACGGCGATTTTCGATTCAATATCCGTGTTCTCGATCATCATCTTGCAAAGTACTACCAATTTCCCGATGCAATAATTCGCGAACTCGGTCCGCCGCGGGGCCAGGGAGCCGCGCTCGAAGAACGTCACTGGCACGTGGCCGCTTCGGCACAAAAAGCGCTCGAGGACACCGGCCTATATCTTGTCGAGAAGATCCGCGAAATGACCGGCGAAGAGAACCTCTCTATGGCGGGCGGCGTCGCGTTCAACTCGGTGATGAACGGACGCATTTTTCACGAAAGCGGTTTCAAGAGGTTCTTTGTTCAGCCGGCCGCCGGTGACGCCGGATGTTCCGTCGGCGCCGCGATGTACGTTTGGAATCAAATACTCGGCAAGCCGCGCGGCTTCGTTATGGACCACGCGTACTGGGGCCCCGACTTTTCAGACGGTGAATGCCGCTCGGCCCTGGACACCGCCTGCCTAAAGTACACGGTCCTGGCGGACGACGATCTGCTGCCACGGGTAGCAAAGATGATCGCCGACGGGGCGATCATTGGATGGTTCAGCGGCCCTGGCGAGTTCGGCCCGCGCGCGCTTGGCTCGCGAAGCTTCCTGGCCGATCCTCGACGTGCGGATATGCGTGAGGCGTTGAATCACAAGGTGAAGCTTCGCGAATGGTTCCGCCCCCTGGCACCGTCGATCCTCGAGGAATATGGCCGCGAGATATTTGGCGTCGAACATCACGATCCTTTCATGATCACAGTTCTTCCGGTCGCCGAAGCCTATCGGGACAAGATCCCGGCGGTCGTTCACGTTGACGGGACGGCGCGTCCGCAGATGGTCAGTCGCCGTACAAATCCGCGCTACTGGAGCCTTATCGAGGAGTTCCGCAAGCTGACCGGCATACCGCTCCTTCTCAACACCTCGTTCAACATTCAGGAACCGATCGTTTGCACTCCGGAAGACGCTATAAGAACGTTCCGCGGCTCGGCGTTCGACGCACTCGTGCTCGGCAACAGCCTTGTGCTGAGGGAGGGCGCCACCGGATGCTGAACCGGCTGATCATCCTCGCGTCTGTGCTCGTCGCTGCGATGATACTGTTCCTGCTCCCGTTTCCCGAGGGGCCGGTTGCACTGACATTCATTTCCGCACTTTCGATCCCGACCCTGCTGATATTCCGCCGGCAGGCCGATGACGCGCATTTCATGACCAACCTTTTTCTGGGCGGTCTGGCGCTCCGGCTGGGGTTCGGGATCTTTATTCACATCTTCGGTTTTCGCGATTTCTTCGGCGGCGACGCCCGGGTGTATGACGCGAACGGCGCCGGGTGGGTGGATGTATGGGTACGCGGCGCAGAGCCGTCGCTGGCGATGCTGTACCAAAACGATCCGCGTTTCGGAGCGGGCTGGGGAATGAACTACCTTACGGCGTTGATATACCTCATCGCGGGCAGAAGCATCTTTACCGCACAGTCTTTTTGTGCGATCGTCGGCGCTGCGACCGCCCCACTGGTCTATTTTTGCACGCGACAGATCTACAACAATCTCACAGTCGCAAAGGTTGCTGCGATCGCTGTTGCCGTCTTTCCGTCATTCGTAGTTTGGTCGGGCCAGCTACTCAAGGATGGTCTGGTGATCTTTCTCCTCGTCCTGGCGATGACGATGGTGATGAAGCTGCAGGAGAAGTTTAGCGTTGTGGCGACCGCGACACTCGCCCTGTCTCTTTTCGGGATCCTCTCGCTGCGATTCTATATTTTCTATATGGTCGTGGTCGCGGTGGTCGGGAGTATGTTCATCGGCCGGACCGGTAACAACCGCTCGATCATTCGAAGCACGCTGATCGTCGCCGTCATTGGCCTGGCCCTCGCCTATTTCGGGGTTGGGCGGAAGGTCAGCGTCGAGTTAAGTACTTTCTTCGACCTATCGCGTATTCAGAGCAGCCGCGCGGACCTGGCGGCGAGTGCCGAGTCGGGATTCGGTGCCGAACTTGACGTCTCGACAACCGAGGGCGCGCTGACCACGTTGCCGATCGGCTTTACGTACCTTATGTTCGCGCCTTTTCCGTGGCAGGCGACGAACCTCAGGCAGGCGATCACGATCCCCGAGGTTCTCTTTTGGTGGGCGATGATCCCGCTTCTCGTCTCCGGTCTAATCTATACGGTCCGAAACCGCTTGAGAAACGCGTTCCCGATCCTTATTTTTAGTCTGATGCTCACCCTGGCCTACTCGATCTTTCAGGGGAATGTGGGGACGGCGTATCGCCAGCGAACGCAGATCCAGGTCTTTCTTTTTATCCTGATCGCCGTCGGATTCACCGTTTATCGTGAGAAGAAGGAGAACGCTCGGATCACCCGCGCGCTCGAGCGCCGCAGGCTCGAGAGTCATATCCGGGCAGGAGCCCTGGCCAACAAGTTCTAGAATGTGCGGCATCACAGGTTTTGTTAATGCGAATGGAGCGGCGGCGGACCGCGAGTTGCTGGGGCGGATGAACCGCGCCATTATTCACCGCGGGCCCGACGAGGACGGCTTTTACGTTCATGATAATGTCGGCCTGGCGATGCGCCGCCTGTCGATCATAGATCTCGCCAGCGGTCAGCAGCCTATCCACAACCGCGACAAGACGAAATGGATCGTCTTCAATGGTGAGGTCTACAACTACCAGGAGCTGCGCGAGGGGCTGATCAAGCGCGGTCATAAGCTTTATACCAAGAGCGACACCGAGGCCGTCGTTTGCCTTTACGATGAATTCGGGCCGGATTGCTTAAAGCATCTGCGGGGAATGTTTGCATTTGCCATCTGGGACACCCGCGAGTCGTCGCTCTTTCTCGCCCGTGACCGTGTCGGCAAGAAACCGCTCCTTTATTCGCACCAGTCGAACGGCGATCTCGTGTTCGGTTCCGAGTTCACGGCTTTGCTCGAACATCCATCGGTTTCTCGCGATGTCGACCACGAGGCCATCGACAGCTATATGTCGTACCTCTGCGTGCCCGCGCCGCAGACGGCCTATCAGTCGATCCGTAAGCTCGAACCGGGCCACTGGCTCCGATGGAAGGGCGGGCAGATCGAGACGAAGCGATACTGGCTGCCGGATTTCTCCAGGAAAATAAAGATCAGCGAGACGGAAGCGATCGAAGAAACGACCCGCATCCTGGGCGAATCGACGCGGCTCAGGATGATCTCCGAAGTTCCTCTTGGCGCTTTTCTCTCAGGCGGAGTCGATTCATCGACGGTCGTTGCCCTGATGGCCCAGGAAAGCGCGACGCCGGTGAAAACGTTCTCGATCGGTTTTGAAGAGGAAGATTTTAGCGAGCTCAAGTATGCACGACGTGTTGCCGAACATGTTGGTGCCGAGTATCACGAGTTCATCGTCCGCCCGAACGCGCTCGATGTCCTGCCGAAGCTGGTCGAGCATTACGGAGAACCGTATGCCGACTCATCTGCAATACCGACGTATTACGTCTCAAAAGAGACGCGCAAACACGTGACCGTAGCGCTTAACGGTGATGGCGGCGACGAGAGTTTTGCTGGCTACGAGCGCTATATGGCGATGGAGGTCGCGGACCTGTATCGCAGCATTCCGCGGCCGCTGCGCAAACTCTTTATCGAAGGACCGATCAATCTTCTCCCGACCTCAGAGATCAGGAAAACGCGGGTGCGCGACGTTCAGCGGTTTTTCACATCCGCAAACGAGGAAAGAA